>NZ_LC872746.1:0-170220 GCF_055397605.1 Mycolicibacterium obuense
TTTATGGTGACACTTCACTGCTGTCGCAGAGGTCCCTAGCCAACGCCAGCTTCGCTGTGTTTGGCGTGTTCAGATCCCGGAGGATCTCAACCTTGCTCATGTACAAGACGTCACCGGTGAGAGCGCTCGGCGCACCTGGGCTCGGCGGTGACGAAGCCCAGGTGCTGCGTCGTGCCGGTGTAGGCGACGGGCTGCCGTTCCTACTCGGCCCCGACGGCTCGTACGACCTGGAGTTGAACCGGTTCGTGCGCGAGTTGGACGGGTGGGGTGTGCGCTCGGAACACACGAGAGAGGCGTACGCGCGTGATCTGATGTTGTTCGGCCGCTTCCTCCACGAGCACCGTGGTGGACGGTCCATCTGGGACGCCGGCCAGGACGATCTGCGCGCCTACAAGCGGGCGCGGCGGCGGACCAAGGGCTTCACGGTGTCCGCGTCGACCTGGAACAGGTTCATCGCGGCGCTAGACAAGTGGGTCAAGTGGGCGATACACGAGGAGCTGATCGAGGCCCAGCCGTTCCGCATGGTGGAGAAGACGGTGTTGACGCCCCGCGGGCTGGTACGGGTGCTGTTCAATGCCGAGCGCGAGGTCGAGGACAGCGCCGGGCCGGTGCGGTTCCTGGCCTACGAGGACTACCTGGTGTGGCGGGACGTCGGGTTGCGTGGCCAACTACCCGACGGCTCGCCGGACCCGAGTTGGCGCGGTCGGCACGGCGAGCGCAACGCGGTGTTCGCCGACCTGTTGGTCTGCACCGGGATGCGGCTGAGAGAGGCGTCGAGCCTCCTGGTCACCGAGGTACCGCCGCTGGCGCAGCGGCGGCTGACCGGAGACCTGAACCTGCCCGCGACGATCACCAAGCGCAGCCGGCCGAGGACGGTTTTCGTGTCGCGCCGCGTGCTGCGCGACCTGCACCACTACGTCGACATCGAACGCGACGAACTGGTCGAGCGCCGCCGGGCGGCCGGGGCTTACGGGTGTACGGACGCCTGGATGGGAGTTCGCTCCGCCGGCAAGACTGCGCTGACGCTCGTCGAGGATGGCCGCTCGCGGCCGTACTCGCGGGTGACGATCGAGGAACGGCAGCGACTGTGCCGGGTCGGCGACGACGGTCCGGGTGGTCCGTTGTGGCTGTGGCTCGGTGAGGACGGCTTGCCGCTGTCGCGGTCGACGTGGCAGGCGGTGTTTCGGCGAGCCAACGAACGGTGCGCCCGGTTCGGCCTGGACCTGGTGGTCCATCCGCACGCCCTGCGTCACACATTCGCCGTGCACATGCTCGGGCTGCTGCTGCGCCAGACCGTCCGCGCGTTGCGCATGGAGCCCGGCGAGACCCTGATGAGCCAGCAGGTGAAACGGCTGCTGGTCGGCGACCCGCTGCGCAAGTTGCAGCTACTGCTCGGCCATCGCCAGCGCGAGACGGTCTTCGTCTACCTCGACGTCCTGGACGAGGCGCAGGAGATCGTGCTGTCCGCGCTGCGCGAATGGGATGAACAAGCCGAAGCGCTGAGCAGGGTCCGGCTTGAGGATGGTGCTGCCGCGTGAACCGCACCGAGGGTGCCGGCTCCGGTCGCCGTGGCCGCTGGGCGGCTTTCCCGACCGAGGAGCAGATGCCCGCGCAACCCGCTCCTGTCCCGGACATCGGTCCGCTGGTGCTCCGGCTGCACCTGGATGGCGCCGACCGCACGTTCGACATGTCCGCGTGGCCATGCCCGCGGTTGACCCGCCAGCTTGCCGCGACGCTGCGCACGGTGGCCGCCGACGGACCCGAATCGAGTTACCAGGCGTTCAAGGTGAACCTGTTCTCGGTGCGGAAGTTCGTGCGGTTCATCACTGGAGCCGAACCGCAGAACGCCACCGAGGTCGAGTTCAGTGACCTGGAGGCCGAGCACATCGACGCGTTCGAGCAGGCGCTGATCGCCGAGTACGGACCGGACAGTGACCAGCCGCGCATCAGCATCGGTGTGGTGGTCCGGCTGCTCCGCGTGGCGTTCGACGCCAGCCCCACGACGTTCGATCCCGACCTGGCTATCCGGCTGAGGTTCCTCGGACGGGAAACCCGTGCCCGTCAGACGAGACCCTTGGATGCCTACCCGCAGAACGTGTTCGAGGCGATCAGGAACGCCGCGCTGGCGGATGTCCGCGCGATCGCGCGCCGAATACAGGATGGCGAAGCCCGAGCCGCGACGGGCCAGGACCCGAACGTCGGCGGTTGGGATGTGATCGAGAACGTGCTGTGGCACATCGCCCGTCACGGGCCTGTCACGATGCAGTTCCTGCGGCCCCTGGTCGGCAAGAGGCTGGGCAACGGGCGCCCGCTCAACGCGGCGCTCATCCTCACTCGGGAGGACAACGTCGTGTTCCTGATCCTGCTGATCTGCATGACCGGGCTTGAGCCGGAGTGCGCCAAGCGGTTGCAGGCCGACTGCTTGACCAACCCGGCCCGCGGGTTCGTGAGTGTCAACTATGTCAAGCGGCGCGCGCACGGTCGCCGGATCTCTAAGTCCATGCGGGTCAGCGATGGCGGTGCCCTGCACCATCCCGGCGGTCTGATCCGACTGGCGCTGCGGCTCACCGCGCGAGCCCGCGAGTTTAGTGGCAGCACCGATTTGTGGGTCGACTACGGAGACAAGGGCCTGCGGGACTCCTTCCCGCTCGGCGGGCAGGGTCCTTGGGGTCACGTGGACAACTGGCAGAAACGACACGGCATCGACCAGATGACCGACGCTGACGGAACGCCGGTGCGGCTGGATCTGCGGCGGCTGCGCAAGACCTACAAGTCCCAGCAATACCTCAAAGCCACCGGCGTGCTCGCCGACTTCACCCAGGGCCACACCGCCGACGTCGCCGCAAACCACTACGCAAACATCCCCGCCCACGACGAGCTGCACGACCAAGCCGTGGAGAACGGCCTGCGCGAAGCGCTGGACGTCGCGCTGCCGCCGCCGGTGGTACTCGACGAGGACGGCACCCGCCTCGATGCCGGAGAAGGGGACCTGCCACCCGAGCAGGTGCAGGCGCTGCTGTCGCGCGAGAGCGACGTGTTCCTGGCCTCCTGCCGCGACTTCTACGACTCGCCTTTCGGGGCGAAGGGCAAGCCGTGCCCGGTGTCGTTGTGGGGCTGCCTGGAGTGCCCGAACGCGGTGTTCACCACCCGGCACCTGCCGCAGGTTCTGACCTTCCTGGACTTCATCGAGCGCCAGCGGGAGGAGTACCCCGTCAGCGAGTGGAACGTGCGCTACGGCCTGGCGTGGGACCGGATCGTGCGCGGCATCCGGGCCAAGTTCCGAGACGAGCAGATCACCACCGCCCAGACGATCGCCGAAAGCGGTGGGGCACGGTTGCTGCTGCCGCCCGAGTTCTGGGAGGCCGTCGCGTGACCCGCGCCCCCGCACCGCGCCCGTCCGCCGCGCCGGAGCCATCGGCCGATCCCTGGGTGCTGCCCGAGTCCTTGACCACCGAGACAACTGGCCGCGGCCCCCGGTTCAGCGACGACATCTGGGATTTCCGACCGTTCGCGCCCCGCAGCAACGGCTACCTCCGGCTGGACTTCACCGAGCTGCCCGACGAGATCGCGATGCTCACGGCCAAGGAGTTCATCTACTCCCGCATCCACCGCGTGGTCCCGCTGTCCTACGGATCGCGGACCGCCCGACCGATGAAAATCACCAACACCTACAAGGACTTCATCATCGTGCGTCAACTGTTTACCGAGCTCGGCAAGCAGGGCGTGACGCGCTTGGCGCAGGCCCGCCAATCCCACCTGGACGCGACCGCACGCGTCTGGCGTGAGACCTGTGTGCCAAACACGCTGGCTGTCCGGATCGGCGTCATCCAGCACCTGGAGGCGCACAGCCCGTACCTGACCGCGGACCGCCTCACCGTCGTGCCCTGGAAGGGCCGCCCGGCCACCCAGGTCGCCGGGCGGCGACCGGACGAGGAGAACAGCACCCCGCGCATCCCCGAGCCGATCATGGCTCCACTGCTGCGCGCCGCCCTGTTCTACGTCCAGACCGCCAGCCGGGACCTCCTGGCCGCCCAGCGGGAAATCGCCGACCTGGAGCAGGCCCGAGCAGGCGGCCGGTGCCGGCATGGCGAGGCTGTCACCAAGATCGAGGCGTTCCTGGACCGCCGCCGTCAGGAGGGGCGAGGTGTTCCCGCACTGCCGCTGTACTGCCTGGCCCAGCGCCCGACCGCGCCGGTTGTCGACGGCGTCGTGCAAGCCCCGAACGCCGCTCTCGTCGCCCTGATGAGCGGAACCAACAGCTTCCAGGGGCATCCGACACGGCTGATGGAGCAGATCGGCGCCGAGATCGGCTACGAAGAGGGTGGTCTGGACACGCCGATCTCGACGTGGCCGGACACCGGGCGACCCTGGCGAGGGCGGCTGAATCACCGCAGCCTGCATGACGAACTGCACCACCTGCGCACCGCCTGCTGGGTGCTGGTGGCTTACTTGTCAGGACTTCGGGACATGGAAGTCCTGGAGCTGGCGCGGGACTGCGCTGTCACCACCACCACCGCCGTTGACGGCCGGACCCGCTACAAGCTGCGCGGCCGGGTCTTCAAGGGCCGCAAGCTCACCGGTGACGAGGCCGAGTGGGTCGTGCTCGACGCCGTTCACGAGGCGATCGACGTCCTGCTGCAGATCAACGACGACCCCACGCATCTGTTCGGTTACCGGCTCTGGCCCGCCAGCAAGCCACGGCTGGCGAACAAGCTCACCGAGCGCCTCGGTGGTTTCCGGGACCACGTCAACGAGCTGTTCGGTACCCAATCGTCCGACGGGGTGGCCGAACCGTTCGTCCCCGCCGACGGGGAACAGCAGTGGGTGTTCACCACCCGGCAGTTCCGGCGGAGTCTGGCCTGGCATATCGCACACCAGCCCTTCGGTGTGGTCGCCGGTGCCCGGCAGTACCACCACGCCAAGGTGACCATGTTCGAGGGCTATGCCGGGACCTCAGCCTCTGGGTTCGCCGCCGAGGTCGCCGCCGAGGAGGCGGTCGCCATGCTCGACTACGTGGAGGATCTTTACCGGGATTGGAACACCGGCGCCCAGTCCGGCGGTGGGGCGGCCGAGCGGATCAACGCCGAGTTCCAGCGCATTCGGCGCGAGCTGGGTGATCTCCCCGGCGTCGTGTCCGACGAGCTGCGGCTGCGGACGATGCTTCGGCATCTCACCAAGACGCTGCATCCCGGCGTGCTCAACGACTGCTTCTTCAACGCGGCGACCGCGGTCTGTGTCAAGCGAGCCAAGGTCGTCGGGCAGCCCGTTCCGCAGCACAACATGTGCCTGCGCTGTCCGAACGCCCGACGGTCCACAGTGCACCGGCCCCGGCTGGCCGCCGCCCGCAATCAGGCCCTGGATCTCCAGGCGTCCTGCGAGAAAGCCGGTCCGGTCCCGAAACTCCAGCAGGTCGCGCTCACCGGCTACATCACCGAGCTCGACCAGCTCATCGGTGATCTCGACAGCGAGGAGGCGCAGGCGTGACCCGCGTCGCTACCCAAGTCCGCCTGGAGCAGGCGCTGACCCGGCTGCTCGCCGGTCAGCCGACTGTGACCGACGGCGAGCTGACGGTCTCCAACCTGTGCCGGGAAGCCGGTGTGGGCCGCGACTCGTTCTACCGCTCGCCTCCGGAGTTCAAGGACGCCGTTGTTGCGGCACAAGCGAATCGAGAAGCCCAGCAACCTGAACTCGTCGCGCTGCGCGAGGAGATCACCGCCCTCAAGCGGGAACGCAAACAGACCGCCAGCGACCACGCCGCCACCGTGCGGGAACTGGAGGAGACGATCAGGGTCTACGCCAACCAGATCCAGGTCCTCGCCCTGCGCAACTCGGAGTTGGAGGACCAGATCCGACATCTGGCGCACCACGATCCCGACGTGATCTCGCTTCACACCCGGAGGTGACCCCCGTCCACCGACGCTGTGACACCGAGAGCGGCCGGGCGGTTTCTAGATGGCGAGCTGTTCGAGGGCGGCGAGGTACGCCTCGGTGTAGGTCGGGAATTGGGCGACGCCGTCGAGCAGGGTGTCGATGGAGATCTGGGCGCGGATGGCGAGGGCGGCGGTGTGGATCGATTCCCCGGCTTGGGGTGCGATGGCCCAGGCCCCGATGAGCGTCCGCTGGGTGCGGTCGGCGATGAGACCGAGGGTGCCGTCGGGGTCGGTTTCGTAAGTCCAGGGTCGCGCGATCGAGTCGGCGAGGTCGAGTTCGGTGGTGGCGATGTCGAGGCCACGCTGGCGGGCTTGGTCGGTGGTCAGGCCGACAGCGGCGATCTCGGGTTGGGCGAACACGACGCGGGGGATGCCGCTGTAGGTGGTTTGGCGGGGTGTGCCGAGGATGTTGTCGGCCACGACCCGTCCTTGGTACATGGCGACGTGGGTGAACAGCGCGACCCCGGTGACGTCGCCGAGCGCCCAGAGGCCGGCGGTGACGCGGCAGTGCTCGTCGACCTCCAGCGCGCCGCGCGGGTCCGGTGTGACCCCGACAGTCTCCAGGCCGAGCCCGTGGGTGCGGGGGCGGCGTCCGGTGCCGAGCACGACGACGTCGGTGCGCACGGTGGTGCCGTCGTCGAGGTCGATCACCGTATCGGCGCCGTCGCGGCGCGCGGCGGTGGCCTGCCGGCCGAGACGGACGTCGATGCCGTCGGCGCGCAGGTGGGTGGCGACGATGTCCCCGACACGGGGGTCTTCCCGGTCCAGCAGCCGGTCGCCGCGCTGGATCAGGGTGACCCGAGCGCCCATGCGAGCGAGGAATTGGCCGAGTTCGATCCCGACGGCGCTGCCGCCGATCATCACGATCCGCTCGGGGATCTCGCGCAGGGTGGTAGCTTCCCGGTTGGTCCATACGCTGACCTCGTCCAGGCCCTCGATGGGTGGGTGGATCGCGTCGGAGCCGGTGGCGATCACCACGTGCTCGGCGGTGAGTTCCCGGCCACCGGCCCGTACCCGCCACGGGTCCCGGCCCACCAGGGCTGCGGTGGCCTTGATAACCGTGACGCCCTGCTTCTCGTATCCGGTGACCTGCTCTGTGTCGTCGAGGTGGCGGATCATGTAGTCGCGGTAGTCTCGCAGTGCCGCCCAGTTCTGCGCCGGAGTGGACAGGCCGGCCGCGTGGGCGGCTTCGGCGCGGGCCTCGGGTGGGCGCAGCAAGGTTTTGGACGGGATACACGCCCAGTAGGCGCACTCCCCGCCGATCAGTTCCTGCTCGATCAACGCGACCCGCCGTCCGCCCGCGTGCAGGCGCGAGGCGGCGGTCTCGCCGCCCGGTCCGGCGCCGATCACGATTACATCGAAGTCCGTACTCACAGTGGCTGTCCCTTCTCGGTGATGGCGGTTCGGGCGGCGCAGGTGGGCGTCAGCAGCACCCGCCGGGCTCGGGCTCCTCGGATTGAGCGGCGTCCAGCTGCCGGCCGAGTTGATAAGCGTCGGCGACTGGGAGGACCGATCCGCCGGGGTGCTCAGCGAGCCAGGGCGCCGCGGCGTCGGCGTCGGCGAAGAAGTGCACGTGGTTGCAGAAGGAAGCCCGTACGGAGACCAAGTCGTCAGGCGTGACGATGGAGACCATCGCGGTCTGGGGCTCGACATCCCTGACTCGGTCGGGCTCGACGGTGAGCCGTATCGGGGCACCGGTGCTGTGGCAGGGGGATTCAACCTGGGCGGATTGGCCGAGGGTGGCGGGGAAGATGAGGGTGTCCAGGGCACACCAGGTGTAGAGCTGGTGGCCGTCGACGGTGAAACGGTGCGGGGTCGGGCGCAGCGTGATGCCGTAGCCGACGATCCGTCCGGCGTCGTCGTATTCGGTGTCGCGCAGTCGGCCCACCGCCTGCGCAACCTCGTCACCGGCGCGGCCGGTGGCGGCCGCGAGGTCGGCAATCGTGAGGGGTTCGCCGCGGGCCAGTTGCCGCAACAGCGGCTGCCATAGCCATCCGGCCGGGCTGTCCTGGCGGGAGAAGACACTATCCATAGTGGACACCACGGTGTCCAGGTCATTCGTCATCGGGATTGTCCTTCCGAGAGCAGGGTTTCAGGAGGCGCAGCAGGAGAGTTTGGACACGTCGCGGGTGAAGGTTTGGGCGGCGAGTTTGATGCCCTCCGCCATCGTCAGATAGGGGCACCACAGGTCGGCCATCTCGTGCACCGTCATCTGGTTTGCCAGCGCATAGACAGCGGTGGCGATGACGTCCCCGGCGCCCGCGGCGAGCACGTGCGCGCCGAGCAGCCGCCCGGAGCCTTGTTCGGCGACGAGCTTGATCGCGCCGCGGGTGTCGCGGTTGACCAGCGCCCGCGGCACGTACTCCAGCGGCAGCACCCGGCACTTACAGGCGTAGCCCTGCTCCACCGCTTGGACGTCGGTCAGCCCGGCGGAGGCGAGACTGGGCGTGGTGAAGGTGACCGCGGGCAGGTGATGGTAGTCCAGGGTGCGCCCGGCGTCGCCGAAGGCGTTGTCGACCACGACGCTGCCATGGGCCCCGGCGACGTAGACGTACTGCGGGTGCCCGGTGACGTCCCCGGCCGCCCAGACGCGCGGGTTGTCGGTGCGCAGATACTCGTCGACGACCACCTCCCCGCGATGCCCGGTCTTCACGCCCACCGCGTCGAGATTGAGCCCGGCGGTGACCGGGTTCCGCCCAGTCGCGAGCAGCAGCCGCTGCCCAGTCACCCGCTGCCCACCGGCGGTGACGACGACGCCCGAACCATCGGCCTCAACCTCAGTGGCGCGCTCGGCGATCACGGCGATGCCGTCGTCAGCGAACACCCCGGCCAGCAGGCCGGCGAGTTCCGGTTCGGTGTGCGGGGCGAATCGGCCCACGATGCTCACTCGGACGCCGAGGTGGGCGAACAGTTGCGCCTGCTCCAGCCCGACGTAGCCGCCGCCGACGACGACCAACGACTCGGGCAGTTCGGTCTGCTCCATCGCGGTGGTCGAGGTCAGGTAGTCCACCCGGTCGGCTCCGTCGAGGCCGTCGGTACGCGGGGTGGAGCCGGTGGCGATCAGGTAGTGCTCGGCCTCGACCCGGACGTGGCCGCCGTCATGCAGGTTCACCTCCAGCGCCGGTCCCTCGATGAACCGGGCCTCGCCGGGCAGGATCTCCCACCCGTACTCGGCGGCCAGGTCGACGTACTTCTCCGCCCGCAACCCTGCCACCAGTGTGTCCTTGCCACCGATCAGCGCGGCGGCGTCCACCGGGCCCGCGCTGGTGGAAATCCCCGGAAAGTGCTGGTCCAGCGCCACATGGCGGGCCTCGGCCGCGGCCAGCAGTGCCTTCGACGGCACACAGCCGACGTTGACGCACGTCCCGCCAACGGTGCCGCGCTCGATCATCACCACGCTCTTGCCCTTGCCGCGGGCCGCGATCGCCGCCGCGAACGCACCCCCACCCGAACCGATCACCGCCAAGTCGTACCGCACCAGCGATCTCCTCCCACTGACATATTCGTCTTCCCGGATGCATAGATGCTAACCTAAGATTCGTACATCCGGATACGACAGACACTCGATGTGAGGACGGCGACCGTGGCCGACGCTTCCGAACGCAGCAGCACGCTGCTGCCCACCGAGCCGAACGGGGTGGAGATGATGGCGAAATTCTTCCGCGCCCTCGGCGACCCCGCCCGGCTGCGGCTGCTGGAGTTCCTGCTGCACGAGGAACACGCCGTGGGCGAATGCGTCACGCACATCGGCCTGTCCCAGGGCCGGGTGTCCAGTCACTTGGCCTGCCTGTCCGACTGCGGCTACGTGCAGCTGCGCCGCCAAGGCCGCTTCGCCTACTACCGGGTCACCGACCCCCGCGTCGCGGAACTGGTGCTGCTGGCGCGCTCGCTGGCCGCGGACAACGCCGCCGCCCTCGCCGCGTGCATGCGCATCACCGCCCCGAACGCCTGACCAGCCGAGGAGACCGCCTCCATGTCGACCAACCCCGGCTCCGAGAGCAAGCGCACCGCGCTCGCCGCCGCCGGTTTCCTCCTGGTCCCCATCGTGTGTTGCGGCCTGCCGGTGCTGATCGCCGCCGGAGCCCTTGGCGCGGTGGGCTCGGTACTGGGCAACCCCTGGGTCATCGGCACCGCCGTCGTGGTGGTCCTCGCCGCGGTGACGCGGTTCGCGCGCCGGCGCGTCACCCGACACGGTGCCACCCGAGACAACTCGTGCTGCCCGCCCGTGCCACCCGCCCGCGACCAGCCCGATCGGCCACACGAGTCCTCCCACCCCAACCAGGAGTCCTGACCCATGCCTGACGCACCCGCCCCGACCGGACCTGCCGCGCTTCGCTCTCGTCGACGACTCGTCACGATCGCGCTGACCGTTATCGCCGTCGTCGGGATCTCCGTCGTGCTGTATTCGGCGTTTTCCCCGTCGAGCAAGCAGACCGCGTCCCCACCCGCTGCCGACGGCAGCGCAAAGGCCGGGACCACTGCCGCTGCGGGAGCGTTCACCGCCCGAACCCTGCAGGGCGTGCAGGTCGCGGTGCCCGGCTCGCGGCCCAGCGTGCTGTTCTTCTTCTCCGTCGGGTGCGGCGGTTGCGGTCCGGCCACCCACACCCTCGCCCAGGTCCAGCAGGCGGTCGGCACGAAGGCGAACTTCGTCGCCGTCGACATCGGCCCCGGCGAAACCGAGCAGGACATCACAGACTTCCTCACCGCCAACCAGGCCACCAGCCTTGCCTACGCCAGCGACAGCAACGCCACCCTGATCAGCGCCTACCAGGTCACTCAGCTGTCCACCGCCGTCGTGCTGGACGCCTCCGGCAAACCGGTGTTCCGCGCTGTCGAGCCCACCGCCGATCAGATCCGTGCCGAACTGGCCAAGGTGAGCGCGTGATCGGCCCGCTGTTGGCGCTCGCCTTCGGCGCCGGGATGCTCGCCCCGGTCAACCCCTGCGGCTTCGCCGTACTGCCCGCCTTCCTCGCCTACGCCGTCGACACCGGCGACGGCCAGGCGGACGCGCGGCCCGGCGCTTTGTCCCGGCTGGCCGGTGGCCTGCGCGCCGGGCTCGCGCTGACCGCCGGGTTCGCCGGCACCTTCACCGCCATCGGACTACTACTCGCCCTCGGCTTGCGTTCCCTGACCGGTGTCATCCCGTGGCTGGCCGCCGCGCTCGGCGCGATCCTGGCCGTGGGCGGCCTGGCCATGGTCGCCGGCGGACACCTGCCGCTGCGGCTACCCACCCGCCGTTCCGGCACCCCGCGGCAGGGGCCCAGAGGCATGGTGGCCTTCGGCGCCGGGTACGCACTGGCCTCCGCCTCCTGCACGCTCGCGGTGCTGCTCGCGGTCGTCACCCAAGCCCTGGCCAGCACCAACATCTCCGGCGTCCTGGTCGTATTCGCCGCCTACGCCGCCGGCTCCGCCACCCTGCTGCTGTCCCTCGCGCTATTCGCCGCATTCGCCAGCGGCCTGATCAACCGGTTCCTCCGACGGCTGCTGCCCCACATGAACCGCATCACCGGCGCCGTGCTTGCCCTTTCCGGCGGCTACCTACTCCTTTACTGGCTGCCACAACTACTCGGCGGGCACCCCGGCATCGGCGCACTCACCGGCGTCGTCGGCACCGTGTCAGCCTGGATCACCGGACACCAACTTGCGATCGCCATCACCGCACTCGGCCTCATCCTCGTCACCGCGATCGCCACCCTCACCCGCCGCGAACGCCGCCACACCACCACCGACACCGCCGACGACTGCTGCGCACCCAGGCCACAGCCCGAAGAAAATGCGGACCAGGTAGGAGGACCCGGTAGCAGGTGACCTGCCTGCCGGGATCCAACTGGCACGCGGGCCTCTACGATGCGAGCCCGAGGCGGCCGGATTGTCCCCATGGGAGTCCGGCAGGCGGCAAAGCCTTGCTGTAGAAGCAAACCACCACAGTCGACGACGCAGGGCTGCGGACTCTGCATGCCTCCATCTTCACGGAGAATCGCGCAAGCATCGCCCCGCACCACGCCGCCGGTTGCTGAACCGTCGGCATCCGCGAACGCATCGCCCAGCGGGGCGGCGTCTGGCACAACACAGTCTTTTATCGAACGCCGCTCAGCCGTCCGATGATCGGTCGGCCCAGTCTGACTGGACATTTGCCGCAACGAGTGGCCATTCCGCAAAGGCTCGGCTACCGCCAGTTCGCAACGCGGCCATCAAGAGTTCAGTGAGACATGAGGGTCCTTGAGCGGCTACTTCACCGTTCGATGATCGGGCAGATCGATCTGTTCGGTTCCGACTCGGTATCGGCTGCCACGGCGGTGTCCCGACTGGCGGTGAGGCTCGCACGCAGCGCCAGCAATTCGGTAATGGTGTTGTCGATCTCCGCGATCCGGGCGTCGAGTAGATCCCGTACGGCTCCGCACGGGGTGGGACCGGCGCGGCGGAGGGTGAGGATGGTGCCGATGTCGTCCAGGGGGAGGTCCAGGGCGCGGGCGCGGCGGATGAAGGTGAGGGTGTCGACGTCGTCCTGGTTGTAAAGGCGGTACCCGGCCGCAGTGCGCTGGGCGGGCGGCAGCAGGCCGCGCTCCTCATACAAGCGCACGGCCTTACGGGTGAGCCCGGCCGCCTGGGCGGCCCGCCCGACGGTCATCGCCTGGGCCATCGTCTGCCTCCTTCGCGTCCCGGCCGCTCGCCTTGACCTTCACCTGGGGTGAAGGTTTTAGCGTCTCCAGTGTAGGACCGGAAACCGAAGGGAGGCGCAGGTCATGGCAATAGTCGAGTGCGAGGTGTACCGGCGCCCGGACCCGGAGCGCGGATGTGAGATGACCGTCACCAAGGGCGCCGTCCCAGGCCACGGTCGCGACCGCAACCCCACCTGTTGCTGCGGGCACACCATGGAGAAAGTCCGCTGAGCCGCGGCCAGCCAGGACGTGCGGGCACCGGGCTGCGCCAGGTGTTCTCCCATCCTGGTTACCGCCGGTTGTGGGCGGCGCGCACCGCTTCTGCCTGGGGTGACGCGTTCGCCACCGTGGCGTTGGGCCTGCTGGTGTGGGACCGCACCGGCTCCGGGCTCGGTGTGGCCGGGGTGATCGTCGCGGAGATCGTCCCGGTGCTGCTGCTGGCACCGTTCGCTGGGGTGGCAGTCGACTGGTTCTCGCCGGTGCGGGTCATGGTGGTTGCCGACTTGGCGCGCGTGCTGGTGGCTGCGGGGCTACCGCTGGTCGCCGGCTCGGTGCCGGGCATCTACGCGGTGGCGTTCGCCATGTCCGCAGCGTCGGCGTTGTTCAATCCGGCCGCCAGTGCCGCGCTGCCCGCGCTGGTGAACGAGGAGGAGTTGATCGCCGGGAACTCGGGGATCTGGACCGCCGCGGTGCTCTCCCAGATCGTGCTCGCCCCGGCTGCGGGTGCCGTGGTCGCGACCGTCGGCTATGGCCTGGCGTTCTGGGTGAACGCAGCGAGCTTCGCCGTCTCGGCGCTGCTGCTGTCCCGCCTGCACCTGCTGCGCCCGGCAGCCGATGCGGCCCGTGCCGCCTGGTGGCATCAGGCCCGAGACGGCATCAGGGTGCTGGCCGGGCACCGGGTGCTGCGAGCCTTGGCCGCTGGTCAGGCCCTGGCGGCGTTGTCGGCCGGAGCGACCAGTGCCCTGCTGGTTGTGTTGATCCGCGAGCGCCTGGGCAGGGGCCCCGCCGGATACGGAATCGCGCTGGCCTGCATCGGCGTGGGCGCCGCAGCAGGCCCGTTACTGCTGACCCGGCTGATCACCGATCCTCGCAAACCCGCGTTCATTTTCGGACCCTATCTGTTGCGCGCCGCCGTAGATGCCGTCCTTGCGAGTGTCCGCGTCCCGGTGGTGGCGTTGGGCAGCCTGGCCGGCTACGGCGGGGGCACCTCTGCCGGCGCAGTCACCTTCAACTCGCTGCTGCAGGCCGAAACCCCACCCGCCGCACGCGGCCGGGTCTTCGCCGCCTTCGATCTGATCTGGCAACTCGGCCGCCTGGCCTCCCTCGGGCTGGGTGGGTGGCTGGCTGATGCGGCAGGGATCACCGCCGTCTACGCCGCAGGGGCTGCACTGCTCGTCGCTGCCGCTCTGATCGGCCGAGCCGGTCTGACCGACCATCGCCACCACCAAGAGAAGAGGCGCTGACGCGAGGACTTCGGCGCCGGCGACGACGCTCGGCCACTGGCATCAGTCCGACGAACAGAGCTCCGACTCCGCAGCGATCACCAGGGGCCGGCTGGAAAATCGCCATTCACACCAGGCCCGCCCTTGGAGAATCCCGAGGTAGGTTCCACCGAGGCGCCGCCGCCCTGCGACACCGTTCCTTCTGCGACAGCTTGACTGTTTACATAACAACGTGCCTGCTGCTGCGGTGGCTGCGGGAACCCTCAACCCGCGACTTCGCCGTGGAGGACATGGTGGTGGTCACGGCGATGGTGGGAGACGAGTTCAGCTCTACTACGGTTGCGGTGGAGTCACTGATGCTGCCGCTGTTCCGAGAGTTTGGCGTTCGCTACGTCCAGTGCGCCCGCGGTCAGCGGGTTACGACGGCGGCTGGCGAAGGTGTTGTCGTGCTGGATGACTCGACGTATCCGCAGAAACTGTACGCGGAGGGCGCATACCGGCTGTCCGACGAGATGCTGTCTGCTGGCACGCTGCCACAGCTCGGGGGAGCACGGAAGTGCAGCATGCATGCCAAAGGGTGGGCTTTGGACCCGGTGATTGCCAAACTCACGGCAGGGCAACCATATCGGCATGCCATTGGGTTCGAATTGGGTGAGCAGGGCCGGGCTGAAAAGGACCGCCGGTACAACACCACACAGCGCACCGGTTGGTATCCGTTGATAGAGGCTGGCTTTGACCGACAAGCCTGTCATGACTACGTGTCCGCGAACCTTGGTGTGGCGTGGGAAAAGTCGTGCTGTTCGTACTGCGTTTTCGCCCTGACGAGTGCACGTGGGCGCGCCGGGATGGTGGAGCGGTACCGTCAGGAGCCGGCGGCCGGGGCGCGGGCGATGCTCATCGAAGCGACAGCTCGGCGGCTCAACGCACGTCAGACGTTGATAGCGGGTAGCAGTGTGGCGCAGATGGTCCGAGAGGCGGGCTTGACCGCGGTTGAAGACGAGTTCCGGCGGGTCTTCGCCGAGTCGGGTTTCGCAGTGTACGACGTCCGTCGTGTCACACCGGCGGGCGTGGGCGGTCGGCGGGGTGTGACGGCGCGGTCTGTCCGCAGGCTCGCTACTGGGTCCGAGGGCGCCATGGACGCATACCTTGCGGGTAGCCCAGGGCAGAGGGCGGTGGGGGCTGACCGCATTGTCCGGCATCACCTACCTGCTGGGCCGGGGTGCGAGCATTTCCGGGTGGTTGCCCCCGCCGTGGTAGAGGATAAGCAGCGCAAAGGATTTGATCGCATATGGGCTAACGCCAATAGCCCTTCGCTATTCTGAGCAGGTAGCAGTGTGCCTGCGCGGTCGAGTCCCCCGTCGGCCAGAGATCGCGGGCGCACTGCTATCCCCCTGTCGAACTGACCGGAGATAGTGGCGCAGCGGCGTAGTGGCGGCGAGCGGGAATTCAGATTCTACGAAGTCGTGGTGGTTAGTTGCTGCGCAGAATGTCGGTGACGCGGTGTTGCACAGCGGTCCAGTCCTCGGGTGGGAGCGCGGCGATGCCCGCGGTCCATCCGGCATTGGGGTCGATGTGATGGCGCAGCTCGGTGAAGCAGGCGATCTGGGGCAGCGCTCCAGTAGCGCTGAGGGTGCGGATACGGGCTACCACGTCGTGGGCGTGGCGGTCGATGTGGAGCCAGTAGGTCGCCGGGCGATGGGTGACAGCAGCCAGGTCGTCGTGTCGCACGTGGTGCCAGCTCAGGTAGGTCAGACCGTTGGTGAGTCGTACGCGTGCGACGGGGTGTCGATCGTCGACGCTGACGGCGTGGAACGGTCGGACGGCCGCCACGTAGGGGGCTGGGGTGGTGGGTGACTGGGCGTTTCGGTCTGGTGGGGGAGAGTCGAACGGGTCCATTGCAGTGGTGCCCTCCCTGGAGTCGCGGGCGGGTTAGGAGTCTTGCGCTGGCGTGGCCATGGCCTGCTCGATGCCTCTGGTGAGCGCAGCGACGGTGGTCTGCAATGGGGGCGCGATCTTTGCCAGAAAGACCACGGTGGGTGTACGTTCGCCGGCTTCCACGCCACGCAGGAAGATACGGTCGACGCTGGCCTGGTCGCTGAGGGCGCGTTGAGACAAGCCCAGGGTCTCGCGGCGCTGGGCGATGTTGCGGCCGACGACCGGCATGATGCGTGCCAGCAGCGCGCGGTCGGCCTGCGCTTGCAGCTCACGGGCGGCCAGACCGGCGCGCTTGCGTTCCTCAGCAGTGGTGGTCACGGCTTTGGTCGGGGACATGGGCGGCGGTCCTTTCACGTGCGGTATCACCACCGCGACTTCTTGCCGATAGCGTACTCGCGGTGGTGGGTGAAAGGCTACCAACGGGCGCGGGTGGGTCACCGTGCTGACTTATCCTTGGCTGGCGGGTTCTACCGCGGGTGCTGTGTCGTCACGGACCGGGAATGGGCTGGCTTGCAACGGTGCTCGGTCATACGCTGGTGCGTATCGACCGTCACGGTCGTAGCCCCAGACATCGAATCCGTGCTCGTCAAATCGGTGGATTGCCGCCGCACCAGCGCACGTCATTTCGGCGCGGCAGGCCAAGCCGTTGCGATCGACCCATTCGAGGTCAGGGCTGGTCTCGGAGATCACCCAGTTAACGAGGGCTGTCTCGTCGGCCTCCAGCGGCCTGGACCGGGCGTCAGCCTCTCCGAGATACCAGTGAGTGCGGTCCTGCAATTGCCGGTCATGCTGACGGTCACCGTGGGCCTCGATGGCTGCGCGTTTCGTGGTGTAGCGGGTAGCGGTTCGTGGTGTCCCGTGCACGTCGACTATGGCCCAGCAGCGGTCGGACTTCTTGGCTACGGTCCACGTCGTGGGCAGGTTGTCCAGGTGGTCTCGCAGCGACCTTTCGAACGCGTCGAGCTGGCTGGCGCGGAGGCGGGCGTGGCGGGCATCCGCGTGTTCGGCCGGGGGCGGCTGAGTGTCCATGGAGCGCAGTCCTTTCCTCGGATGCTGTGGGGTATCGACAGCTTTCGCTATGCGGATTGCTATAGCCTACCACAAATGTGGATGGTTATAGCCGTCCAATATCGTGTCGGTGAGGGTTAGGCGGGGCAGGTCTCAGGCGACCACAAGCCGCGCGCCTCGTCGGCGGCGGCGAACTCGGCGGCCTGGAATTCCGCCTGGTAGCGGTGCGGTGTGTTGAAGGTGTACTCGTTGGCGTAGCCGCCGGCGATGAGGTCCAGATTGACCAGTTGCCCGGCGGTCGTCCAGACATACGCCAGGCCGCGCCCGTAGCGGTCGATGCGGTCCTGGCTGAGATCGTATTCGAGGTAGACCGACTGGCCGGTGAGCATCGCCTTGGTGTACTCGGATGCCTCACGCGAGAAACACTGAACCGGCTTGCGCGGATCAACGAGTTCAGGTGTGTCGACACCGATCAAACGGATAGTCGTTGGCGTACCGTCGATTTCGACCACAATGGTATCACCGTCGATGACACGTACCACTGGAAAAGGGCCGTCGATCACAGCCGTGGCCGGCATCGGTGGATAGGTGGCGGTAGTGGCGGTGTGCGCCGTCCACGATGATGGGCTGTGGCATCCGGCGAGCAGTATCGCGGCTGCACCCAGGAGTGCAGCCAGTGCGCGGCCAGCGGCAGACAGAGCGGTCATGAGGGCATGGTGACCGTTTCTCACGACGGATTCCAACAGATAGGCAGGTCGGTCAATCATGTTCTCTCCTAGTGTGTTCTATCGGGCACGGGGATCTCGGGCCTTCAGCGGCACGTGATACACCGGCGGTGGTCCTCGGATGGCTGGCAGTCATCGCCCCACTCGCCCTCGTTGTGCAACCCCTCCATGCGGTCTGCGCATCCCCCGCAACACCCGGCCCAGCCCTGCCCGTCATCAAGGGATTCGCGACACCCTTCATCGAACGGGTCGCGGCACGCAGCATCGTCGTCACTTATGTCGAATCCGTCGAAGATCGTTGCTATGGCATCAGGTATCGATGAATGAGGGATCGCCGCAGAAAGGCGTTCGAGCTGACCTGACGTGAGCCGGAAACCTGCCCAGTCGTCGGCTTGTTCAGGGGAAATCAATTGCAGGGCCACTACATCCGTTGTGCTCATAGCAATTAGTGTAGTCGGTTAATAGTGGCGTGGGAACACTTTTCGACACTACTTCCAAGGGAAGGGCAAGAAACTCGCGCAGCCCGATACGTTTGCGCTGACGCCACTTCCGCTGACGCTTTCAGGAGGTATGCTCACAAGCGTGGCCGTGGTGCTTCATAGTTTGCGGGGATTTCCCCATACTGATATCGCTGCGCGGCTACCGCTGGAGCTGTCGGTGGCCGGACGGTTGCGCTCGGATCTGCCGGGTCGGTTTTGGTTGTGTCGAGTAGCGGCCGAGATGTGGTGCAGGCTGGACGAATCCACGGAGCGGAGCCATATCTGTGAAGCCCTCTTATCCGAGGATGGGAGTTCGTTGCGCGTGAGCGCACTGGTGGTGACTCCAGCGGCCAGTAATCAGGTTCTACAGTCCGGGATTGAGAACCTTGCGGTGCACGCTGCGGCGGTCCTCGACCCTGTTGTGGGCGAGTCAGGGGTGTTCAACGCCGCGCAGGTCGGTTACCTCGGGTGCGGACTGTTGGACGACGCGGCACGGGTGCCAACTCGGGTCTGAGGTAACGCTGCCGCTGGTCAGGAGTGGCTTGACCACCAGGTGTAGAGCTGTTCCAGGCTTGGTTTTTGGGGTGTGTCGGCTCGGATTGTTGCCAGGAGGAGCGTCGATGTGGTGGTCCAGGCGACCATCGGTTGACTGTCCTGGTTGGTGCCGCACAGCAGGGTTCCGGCGACGGTTTCGGGGTTGGCGTTGCGGCGCCACGCACCCGGGGACTGGTAGCCGCCGTCGGCCCCTGGGCACACCTTCGCGGTGGTGGAGGCGGTGACGTCGGCAAATGCGGCATCGAGGTCCGCGGTGGCGTCATAGAGCGTGTAGTGCGCGGTCGTTGCCTCGGCGATGGCGGGGTGTGGCCCGCAACGCACGCCAGCGATGGCCGGTGGCGGCTCAGTGGTCGCAGTGCAGTCCGAGGGTCGATATCCAGGTGGCAGGTTGTGGCGCAGCAGTTCCGCCGCGGCCGTCGTGGTGTCGGCGGCGGCGGCCGGGGAGTTCGTGGCCTCCGGCGGGTCTGGTGAGGGCCACAGCAGGATCGCCCACAGCACGACCGCGATGGTCGCGACAACGGCGAAGATGGACCACAGAATCACCAGGGGCCGCTGCATACGCGGTGGGCGCCGGATCGGTGTGATCGCGATTGTTTGGTCGACGCTCGCGCCCAGGTCCGATTTCTGGGAGCTGACGGACTGGTCGCGGGCGGCACCGCTGGCAGCCAGGTCCGTGGCCGGCGGCGGATACGGGTGTGGGGCATCGGCGGCAGACCAGGTGAAGAACCCCGTGAGTTCGGGAAGTGGACCTGTGGGCGGGTCGTCGGAGGTGGGTGTCATGAGGGCTCGATTCGGTGGGCGTGAGTGCCAGCTTCCACGCATGCTCGCTTGAGGAGATCGGCCACGTCCGTGTCGCCGCGCCGACCAAGGATGTCCTCGGGGCTTGACTTCGGGTTGTCCAGTGCGGCGGTCATGGCAGCGTTCGGGTCTCGGGTATCGCGGC
Source organism: Mycolicibacterium obuense (assembly GCF_055397605.1). Taxonomy (NCBI): domain Bacteria; kingdom Bacillati; phylum Actinomycetota; class Actinomycetes; order Mycobacteriales; family Mycobacteriaceae; genus Mycobacterium; species Mycolicibacterium obuense. The sequence goes on from NZ_LC872746.1 coordinate 19,677, forward strand.
CGGTGAATTGGGCGAGCTGTTCGGTGGCCGGTGCGCTCGTGTCGAGCGTGGCGATCGTGTACGTGCGGCGGTGTGTGTTGAAGGCGATGATCAGCGTGCCCCCGACGGCGGCGTTGAGCTGTTGGGCGTGGGTGCGCAGCGAGCCGATGCGTGCGTTGTTGCTCGCGTTGGTCACCCAGGTGACGGTGATAGGGCTGTGGTCGGGGTTGGTGAAGCTCTGGTGTCCACCGAGGGTGATGTGCGCGGCCCGCGCGACGGACACGGCAATGCTGCGTCCGGATCCGCGTTGCAGTTCCGGGGTGACGGGGAGGGCAAGCCGGATGACGTGGGTATTGGTGCGATACATACCCCGGGCCTGGTTGAGGGGTCTGCTTGCCGGGGCGGGGTCGGCGGCGGTGCGCCGGCGGCTGTAGCCATTTCGGGTGATGTATCGAGGTGTGGCGAGGTAGGTGCGCAGCGATCGTGCGCTGATGTCGGGGTATGGGGTGTGAAGGTCTTTGAGGAGCTCAGTGGTGCGGACGCTCCCTCCATGGTCATCGATGTAGGTGGCGATGGCATCGTTGATGCTGGTGTACTCGGGCAGCTTCCATGTACGCAGCGCCCAGGTGGTGCGGCTGGCCCGTGCGAACTCCTTGTGGTCTGAGAGCGCGGTGGCCACCGATCCGGGTGAGACGGCAAGGCCGATATCGGCGCGAACCTCTTCGATGGTCAGTGGCCGTTGGTGTGCGTGCAGGACCGCCGCCGCCATCGTGGCTGTGGTTGCGGCGGTGTGGGTGATGCGTTGGTCCGCGATGGTGGTGTGGCGGTAGGTCTCGGTGAGGTAGGTGTCGATCGCGTCAGGGTGCATCCCCGCGGCCGCCAAGACCGTCGTGAGTTCGGTCGTCCGCAGCGCTCCCGCACCCGCGGTCAGTGCGTGTTCGGCGGTGGTGTCGACGTGTTCGCGGCCGCGTGTCCCGGTGTTTTCGAGCCAGTGGAGGCGGCGACGGTAGGGACCGGCGGTATGCAGCAGTAACGCTGCGGTGTCGCAGGTCAGTGTCTGACCGGTCTGGGCGAGTTCAGCGGCGGCCACCTGGGCCGGTAGATAGGGGCCCAGGCGCTGGGCGATCCGCTGGGCGTGACGGTGCAGGGCCTCGTGTTCGGGGTGGGCGAGCAGGCCAACCAGTTTGCGCTCGGCGCGGCGGGTCCCGCGCGACACGCTGGCTTTGGCGCAGCCGAGCATCGCTGCCACCTGGGCGGTGGGCTTCGGGTCTAGCGGGAGGACGCGGGTAGTGAGGATGGTGCGGGTCTCGGCGTCGAGCTGGTCGAGTAGCTTGGCGGCGGCGCCGGCGGCGGTGGTGTCTGGGTGGCTCGCTGTTGTGCTACGGATTGCGCGACGGGCCGTGTCGATGATCGCGGTGAGGGCGCTGAGGCCGATGCCTGGTTGTGCGGTAAGGCTTTTCGAGGTGTGCGCGCCGATATCTCGCCAGTAGGGATATACCTCGCTGTAGGCGGCCAGGCGTGGTGGGAGCTGGCTGTACGGGATCAGTTGGTCAGCGATCCCGTCGAAGTCCTCAATCAGCTCGCCCAGCGGGCGCGACGAGGCTTCGACTATGGGTTCGATCATGCGGGAGCCTGGGGGTGCGAACCTACGATCGACGTTCGTGCGGTTCGGGCTTCGACCGCGTGGAGCGCCAGATGCGCCGCACGATGGCTATCCACCCCAGCGCGACCAGGATCAGCGTCGCGGCGATCATGACCCCTGGACTCCAGTTGCCTTTGAGTGTGCCTGCATACGCTATCGCCCATGCCGTAACGATCGCGACGAGAACGAGCATTCCGATGCGGGTATAGAGCCAGCGCTGCGTCCATTGTTCTGCGTGGTCCAACCCGCGCGTGATCGCAGTACTAGCCATTGTCGGCACCCTTTCCTGTGGCGGTTGCGCTGGTCAGATCTCGTTGTCGCTGACGAATCCGCCGGCGAACGTCCATGGTCCCCATGTGGGTGGGGTCGCTCGCTGCGGCATCCATGCGGATCACGGTGACCGTGTGGCCACCCTCAACCCAGGAATGGGTTGTGCTCACCTGCTCGATGAGCGAGGCGAACTCGTGTGCGCGTTGCTTGGTCTGCGTCTGGCGGTCACCGGTGATGGCACCGAAGTCGTGTAGTGCGAGGGCGAGCCACCGTGCGGCGTGCTCTGCTTGCACCCATTCCTCGGCCGGTGTGTAGTAGCCGCCGGGGTATCCCGGGCCCTCGATTTCGAAGGTCCATAGTGACGTAGCTTCATCAGTTCGCATGGTCCTCAGTTTCCCTTGTATCCGTTGGTGTGTGAGTCGCCGCGTCGGGTCATCGACATGAGGAAGGAAAACCATGCTTGGAGTTACCGGCCGATCCGGGTGAGCCCGGCGCGGCGTAGCAGCGTTTTCACTGCCTCGTGTTCGTTGTAGAGGTAGGCCCTGGCCAGCAGGTCGTTGAACGTTTTCGCTACACCGGGATCGTTGTCATCGACCGGGATGGTAAGCAAGACACCGGCATCAGCGCCGATGAGCAGGCTGTTGGCGACGAATACGGCGGTGCGCTTGTTGCCGTCCTCGAACGGTTGCGCTTTGGCGAGGTTGATGAACAGGTCGAGTGCGTTTTCTTCAGCCTCGGGGCTGCGGGTCGCGTTGTCGAGCAGGAGTTGGAGCTGGTCTTCGGTCAGGGCATCGGGAGAGTGGCGCCCGTACGGTGTCGTGACGCCTATGGCCTGGTCCTGAGTCCGCAGCTGCCCGGGATGTAGGGCTCCGCTGCGGGTGATGGTGGCGTTGATGGCCCGCACGAAGCCTGCGTCGATGCGATGGGCGGCGTGGTCGATCACGAATTGCGCCGCGTCGCGCAGATCTTCCAGTAGCGCCAGGTCGGCCCGCGATGAAACTCCTTCCAGGCTGCCGGTCCGCAGGAAGTTCTCGGTGTCCAGTCGGCCGGTGGATAGGCCGTCGAACACTCTGCCCGACGAATAGACCACGCCAGCAAGGTCGGTCACGGTGAGTCGACCCACGGCACGGTCGTCTTGATCGGCTGCGTTCATAGCTTTTAGTGTAGTCGATTAATTGAGTTGTCGGATCAGGAATTGTGTAGTCGATTATCATCATCGGTATGCCTCCCGGGAGACCGCCTTTCAAGGCGGGGCAGCGCCGCAGCGCCGCGGTGCCGGTCCGGTTCACCGAGGATGAGCGCGACATCATTGAGGCCGCGGCCGAGGCTGATGGACAGGCCGTGTCGGCCTGGGTTCGTGATCGGGCACTTGCCGCGGCCCGCAGGCGGTCTCGGGGTCGGCCAGAAGCCGGTTAGCTGTTACAACATCAACCCCCGCGCAGGCGTAGCCGAGGAGAGCTCGCTGACACGCCTGTGGGACCGGAGGCCGTCACTGCGGGATGCAGGGCTGCGGACCGTCGAGTTCTGTGCGTGCGGCGGTGATGTGGCCGACCGCTTCGTCGGCAAAGATGGCGGCTGCGTCGAGTTCCGAGGGTTGGGCGTCGTCGGCCTCGTTGATCAGGACGCCCATGGCGAAGGTCCAGGTTTTACGGGCATGGATGATCCGCAGCCGCGGTTGATCCATCGCTCGCACCGCCGCATGCAGGTGTGCGCGGGCCTCGCCAAGCCAAATGCTGGGTAGCTGATTCGGGATCATGTGCCGGTTCACGCACCTTCCTGCGGTAGGGGCGGCCGGGGCGGTTGCTACTCGCTCGGGGGCTTCGGGGCGGTGGCGGCCTTCTTGCTCGCAGGACGTTTCCTGGTCGCCTTCTTGGTGGCGGCGGGGCTATCGCTGTGGGCGGTCCCGGCCGTCTGTCGGGCGTGGGTGAGCGCGTCGTTGAGGGCTTGCACGCGTTCGTCTGCGTTGCGCTGCACGAGTGCGAGTTGCTGCGCGTGGGTGGTTTCCAGGCGTTCACGTTCTGATCGTTGCTCGGTGCGTACACGCTCAAGCTCGGCGGTGAGGGTGGACACGGTGGCACGCTCGGTGTCGGCTGCTCGTTGCGCCGACTCGGCTCGCGCGTGCGCTGTGGCGAGGTCGACGCGAAGCGCCGCGGCGTCGGCCGTGGCGGCGCGGGCTTCCTCGCGTGCGGTGTCGATCTGGTTGTGCAGCGCGGCCTGCTTTTCTTCGGAATCCGTTCGGGCGTGGTCGAGTTGGTTGCGCAACTGCGCCGTGGTCTGCCGTTCACGCTCGGCAGAGTCATTCGCCGCGGCCAGCGCGGCTTGGGCGGCACTGGCCTCGATGTGTGCGGCATTGGCGGCCTCGCGCGCGGCCTCGACCTGACGGTCCCGTTCGGCGAGTTGCTCACCGAACCGGGTACGCGCATCGGCAAGGCTGGCTTCCGCCGCCGCGACGGCAGCGTCGGTCCGAGCGCGCAGTTCGGCCATGTCCGCCTCGGTGGTGGTGCGCAGCCGCTCCACCTCGGTAAGAGCTTCTTCGGCGAGTGCGTCGGCTTCCTCGCGTTCCTGGCGTGCCTGTGCTGCTCGATCGTCGGCGGCCCGTGCGGAGCGCTCGGCGGCGCTGGCCCGGCGTTCGGCTTCGTTGACTTTGGCCAGGGCGTCGCGGTGGGCGTCCTCGACCTCCGCGCCGGCGGCTTCGACGTCTCCGGCCGCGCGGATTCCGGCCAGCACGTCATCGAAGTACTGGCGGAACTCAGACACCCTCTGCGGCAGCTCGTCCAGACGTTGCTCCAGGGTCGCTCGTGCCATCGAGACAGGTGCATCCGCCTGCTCGGCGTCGGGCCGCGCATCAGCCGATGGTGTCTGCGCGCGGCGTGCCTTCCAGGCGTTCGCGCGGTTGTGAACTGGTCCGCCACCGTCGTCGGCCCGTTCGCAGTAGCGGGAAGGGCGGCCAGTGGCCGGGTCTGGGCGGCGGGGACGAGAACAGCCCGGGTAGTGGCAGCGGTCCACGGCCGTCACCACGGTAGCGCTCTCTTCTGACATGGCTCCAGACTATCACTTTCGTCGCCTGAAGGTGATAACAAAACAAAAGACGAAACGTAACGTAACAAAACGAAATGTGGCTTACCGATGGACGGGAAGAGGAGGGGCTGTCTCGTCCCCGATACCTACACTCCGGCCATCTCCGCCATCTCCGCCATCTTCGATGTCGTCGGCACGGACTGTGCACGACAATGGCAAGCTTTAAAACGGCCGATAGTGGACGCACTTGCCGCCGTCGGGGCATCGAGTCCACCGCAACGGATCTGCCGCAATACCGCAGCCGTAGCAAGCGTGATCTGTTCCGCGGTTTGACCGGCGATGAACAATCGGCAGACAACGGATTCTCTGCCTTCGTCCGAAATGTCGAGGAAGCCATCAGCTACGGCCACCTGGTGCCGTCAAAGCAAACTGAGGTTGTCATTAAGTTCGTAGGTGCAGTTACTTCGTCTTGTTACGTTGTGCTGCGACCCGGGTGGGTCGGGTGAGGCTGATGTGGGTTCTTGCCGGCCTTCGGGTGCGGCTTGAAAGGGACTGGCCGCCCGACTTGCCTGGACTTCTCTGGCCGCTGATTGAGATCTGCGATGTGATCGCTTGTTTAAGGAAATGCCGGCGGGGTTGTCCGTGGGGATCATGGTGGTAGACAAGCGAAAAGAGGATCGATGACAATGAGCCAGTTGTGGGCTGGCGTGGACGTCGGCAAGGAGCATCACTGGGGGTCGTAGTCGTCGACGACACCGGTACGGTGAAGCTCTCGCGCAAGCTGGTCAACGACGAGCAACCCATCCGGGCGCTGGTGGCCGAGATCGGCGCCATGGCGGAGCGGGTGTCCTGGGCGGTCGACCTGACCACGGTGTATGCCAGCCTGTTGTTGACGGTGTTGGCCGACGCCGGCAAGTCGGTGCGGTACCTGGCTGGCCGTGCGGTGTGGCAGGCCTCGGGGACCTACCGCGGTGGCGAAGCCAAGACCGACGCCAAGGACGCCGCGAGTGATCGCCGATCAATCGCGGATGCGCGGCACCGATCTGCCGGTTCTGCACACCCACGATGACCTGATCACCGAACTGCGGATGCTGACCGCTCGTCGGGCGGGCCTGGTGGCCGATCGCACCCGCACCATCAACCGACTGCACCAGCAACTCATGGCGGTGTGCCCCGCCCCCTCGAGCGAGTCGCCCAACTGACCCAGGACCGTGGATGGGTGGTTCTGCTGTCGCGCTACTAGCGCACGAAATCCATTCGGCAGAGCGGACTTTCGCGCATCACGAAGAACCTGACCGAGGCCGGGGGGTACGCAATGCATCCTCCATCGCCGAAGCCGCCGTCGCCGCTGCGAAGACCCAGACCGTGCGGCTGCCCGGCGAAGAGGTCGCCGCCGCGCTGGTCGCCGAACTGGCGCAGGGGGTGATCTCCCTCGATGAACGCATCCAATCTACTGACGCTGACATCGAGGGCCGATTTCGCCGACATCCATTCGCCGAGGTGATTACCAGCATGCCTGGCATCGGCTTCCGACTCGGCGCCGAATTCCTCGCCGCCTTCGGCGACCCGACACTGATCGGCTCGGCCGACCAACTCGCCGCCTGGGCCGGACTGGCCCCCGTTCCCCGCGATTCGGGGAAACGCACCGGACGGCTGCACACTCCGCAGCGCCACAGCCGACGACTGCGTCGGGTGATGTACATGTCCGCCCTGACCGCAATCCGCTGCGACCCGCAATCTCGGGCCTACTACCAGCGCAAACGAGATGAGGGTAAACGGCCCATCCAAGCCACGATCTGCCTGGCCAGACGCCGCACAAACGTCCTCTACGCACTTATCCGCGACAACCGCACCTGGCAACCCGATTCACCCCAAATCACCGAATCGGCGGCTTGACATCTTCATTGAGAGTCCTTTCCGCATTTCGCCGACGCAGGATCACCACCGTACTGACCACAGGTCTGGACCGCGAGACGTTCGACCTATTGCTACGCAGCCTCGGGTGGACAGACATTGCGGATTTCACCCTCAGCGGTGACGACGTACCCCGGGGTCGACCCGCACCAGATCTGATTCTGACGGCGTTCTTGCGCGCCAGCACAGTCGATATCCGTGACGTGCTCACCGTGGGTGACACCACCAACAACCTTATGGCTGCTCACCGCGCTGGTGTCATCAACAGCTATAGGATCACCGGTGGCGCACAGCCGCTTTGCCCTGGAAGCCGCCCCACACAGGGCGATCATCGACTCTATCGACGAGTTGTGCCTCTGCGGGTTGCTGCGGCTACCCTCGCGCCTCATGACTGACGGTATCAGGACTTGGATCGGCGGCGTTCTGAGCGCCTGCGGTCTGGTAGACGATCAGACTCGAGTCGATCGACTCGTCGACGAAGTAGTACTGGGCACCGGTGAGATACCGCATGTATCGGTCGAAGTTCTCCTCATCCGTGGCGGCCACTGCGGCGGCTCGGTTGCGCTCGAGTCGTTCAGCCCAGATACCGAGGGTCTTGATGTAGTGGTTACGCAGAGACAGTGTTTCGAGCACGGTGAAGCCGGCACGTTCACCGTGCTCGACCATCATTGCGGTGGTCGGGATCCGGCCTCCGGGGAAAATCTCGGTGATCATGAACCTGACGAATCGGGCAAGTTCGAAGGTCAGCTTCTTGCCGCGGGCCCGCAGGTCGTGGGGGTGATAGCCGACGCTGCTTTGGATAGTCATCCGGCCATCGTCAGGGAGCACGGTCCGGCACATCGTGAAGAAGTCGTCGTAGCGCTCGAACCCAAAGTGCTCGAACGCCTCGATTGACACGATCCGATCAACCGGTTCGCAGAACTGCTCCCAGCCTTGGAGACGGATGTCGAAGCTGCGCTCGGAATTGATGTCGGACAGCAGTTGTGTGCAGTAGGCCTGCTGATTTCTGCTCAATGTCAGACCGATCACGTTGACGTCGTAATTCTCCATGGCGCGCTGCAGGGTCAGGCCCCAGCCGCAGCCGATATCAAGCAAGGTCATACCTGGCCTGAGGTTAAGCCGTTGCAGATGCTGATCGACGTTGGCGACTTGCGCCTCGGACAGTGTGCAGTTCGGTCCGGTGAAGAAGCCGCAGCTGTACTTGCGGGTGGGGTCCTGGAAGACGCCGAAGAAGTCATCAGAAAGGTCGTAGTGGGCCTGAATGTCTTCGAAATGCGGTTTCATTGACGCTTCGGCGTGCGGGTGAGCGGGCATGCGTTGCGCATTCCTTTTCGGTTGTCACGGTTGGGGTGTTTGCCGGAGTTGGTCGAGGCGCTGGTTGTGTCGTCGCTCCGCTAGGAGCGTCTGGGAGTGTATCCGTCAGACTCGCGCGGCCACGTTGGCGCGGCGAGTCCGACGGGCACACTGTGGCACTACTTGGAAGACCAGGCATCAATGACGAGTCTGCCGCTGGCAGTGAGCTCTTCGAGCCAGGCGAGGGCTTGATCTTCGTCGTCGTTACCCGATTGGGTGCGGTAGACATCAAGCAGGGCTCGGTTGACCCCGGGAACTAATCGGGCCCCGTCTCCGCACACTCGCAGGTGCCTCTGTTCTTCTTCGATCATGCGCCAGACTTCGCGGGCGTCCTTCCTGATGCGATCCTGAACGAAGGCGCAGTTGTCTTCGGGTGCAGCGAAGTATGTGGGCCGTAGATCAACTACCCCGTTGGATTCTGCTTCCTCAAGTTCCTCTCGGTGAAGGAAGTCGACGTCCGGGTGGTCGCAACCGAAGTAGCAGAGTAGCGGCGCGGCGTCTGCGCTGTGGGCCCGGTCCTGGATCACGCCACGAAACGGTGCCAGTCCGGTGCCAGCGCTGATGACGATTGCCGGTTGATCATTCTCCAGACGGAAGTCATCTGAGCACGGCAGCACGCGGCCCAGCACCGTGTCTCCTTGTTGCAGTTGGCGCACATAGGTGGAGGCAGTTCCGCGATATGTTCCCTCGCCTGACAGGTGAGGGGCATCGACAGCGGCCACCATCAAGTCGATGTGGCCTGGCTGCGCGGCCGGTGACGACGACACGGAGTACCGCCGCGGAGCCAGTGCCGGCAGCATAGCGAGGAAGGTGTCAACGCCGAGCTCGACGGACCGATAGCTTTCGAGTAGATCCAGCAGCGACACTCGAGCGGTCGTGATTCTGGCAGCGAACTCGTCGGCGTCGTCGACGAGCTTCTGTAGCGCGGTGCGCTCGGGCGGGCATGAGCACCGCGCGATCATTGTCTCGATCTGCTCGATCGTGGCTGGGCTCTGCAGTTCCACGTATCGACTGAAGACCTCGCCCAAGGTGATGGGTCGTTCGGTGGGGATGTGATCCGGGACCCGACCGTGACGGTGGAGGATCACCAGCTCGGTGAGGTCGGTGCCGAAGCGGCGTTGCACTCGTGCGATCAGTTCGGCCGGGTTCTGTGGAAGCAGTGCAAGGTGATCGGCGGTGCGATACGTCGTCCCTGCTGGTAGTTCGAGGCGAAGAAACATCTTCGATCGCCCCAGTGGGTGCGTGGTGTCGACCAGTTCATGGGCCGAGACGACCGTCATCGGTTCGAGACCGTGCCTGCTCTGCAGGTCCTGGTCCAACGACCACACTGCTGACTCGATGGTGAGGCCGGCGTCGTGTTCATCCGGCGGCTCGGCGGTGATGCCGTCACGAGGCAGGATCGTCGCCCACAGGTCGGTGTTCCAGCGTTCGACTTCTCCGGTGAAGTCGCCGGCGACGTCTGCGGCGCCGCGGTCGATGAGCCGGTGCCCGCCGGCGGCTGATAAGCGTGCGTCGATCGTGGCGGGGACGTGTTGGTACGTGGCAGCCCAGTTGCGGTCACCGACTCCGAGGACTGCGTATCGCAGTCCGTCGAGGGAGCCAGGGGTCACGAATTCCAGCCAGGGCAGGAATTCATCGGCGTCGTCGGTGGGCTTGCCGTTGTAGGACGATGCCACCACCAGTACCACCGAGTCCGAACGCAATTGCCCGACCGCATCGTTCAAGGAACCCAGCGTTGCGTTGTAGCCGGCTTGTGTGGCGCGGTCGGTGATATCCCGGGCCAGTCGTGCCGATGTGCCCAAATTGGACCCGTGCAGCACCGTGAGCGTGGTTCCCAGCTCGACTGCGTTGCCGGGCTGCGCCACCACAGTGCTGGCGTGGCGCCCGGTGTCGGCCGGCTGAACGCTGCGATCAGCGGGTAGGCGGCGGGCCAGCTTCAGCGTCAGGCCGCCCGGTTTGATCGTCAAGGCTTCGGTGATCTTGAGTTGATAGTTGGAGTAGTCGTTGAGGCGGTACCGGTGAATGATCATGGCCAGGACAAGGGTTGCTTCGTGGAGCGCGAATTGCCGTCCAATACAGGCGCGTTCACCGTTGCCGAAGGGCTTGTAGAGGTGCATGGGTCGTGTGCTGACGTTTTCGGTGTTGAAGCGCTCGGGATCGAATGCTTCAACGCTGTCGCCCCATTCGGGTGAACGATGCAGAGGCGGGGTGAGGATCGTTATAACGTCGCCGCGTTTGACTGCGTAGCGTCCGCCGATGACAGTGTCTTCGAAGGGTTCGACAGCGTAGCCGGGAGCTGTTGGCCACAGCCGAAGAGTTTCATTGAGGATCTGCTGGACGTAGGTCAACCGTCCGATGTCGGTGTAGGACGGATCGATGTCGTCCGAGGTTCCCCACAAGGTATCGACTTCAGCTTGGGCGCGGGCCAGCACCGTTGGGTTCTTGGCGAGGTAGTAGAGAGCAAAAGACATGGCACCGCTGGTGGTTTCGTGTCCGGCGACCAGGAAGGTGATGACTTGGTTGCGGACGTTCTCCGGGTCCAGGCGTTGCCCGGTGTCTTTGTCAGCAGTGTTGAGCATGCGGCCGAGCAGGTCGTCGGTGTGGTTGTCGCCAGATTCGAGGCGCTGGCGCACAACGTCGTCCACCACGTTGTGCATCAAAGCGATGTCGCGCTCGTACTGCTCGCCGCTTGTGCGTTTGAACGCGTTCATGATCGGCAGGGTCGCCGCCAGACCTTGCGCGTGGTGCAGCGCTCGGCTCATGGCTTCGACAAAGGGATGAGGGGTCTCTCGCTGGAACGATTCCAGGTCGAAACCGAATCCGCACAGGCCGATGGTGTCGAAGGTCAACCGCGTCATGTCCTCCGGTATCTCTACTACTGAGGCAGCGGCTGCGTAACGGTCCCACCGATCGAGGAGCTTTCGCGCGACATCGACCATTGTGGTGTGGTACTGGCTCATAGCCTCGAGCGAGAACGCGGGGAGCAGAATGTTGTGGGCCTTGCGCCAGTTGGGTTCATCGTTGAAAGCGGTGAACAGGCCGTCGCCGCCGATGTCGCGCAGCTGAACTAGCTCGGTGTAGACGCTCTTACAGAACCTGGCGGTGTCCGAGAGTTCGGCCACCAGGTCTCCGTCCGAGACGACGATCGTGTTGGTGTTCGCGATCCTCAGCCGCATGATCGGTCCCAGTTCCTTGGCCTGGGCCATCATCCACTGCATGGGGTTCTCGCGCGGGACGCTGAAGGTGTGCCCAACCAGCGGTAGTCCTGGTGGCTCGGGGATAGAGCCGAAGTGAGCAACAGGTGAGGTGGTCAAGATGGGTTCCTTTCCGTGGCGGGGGGCTCAGGCGTGGCGACGGGTCGATAATGTGAGAGCTATCGCGGGGAAGTACCGCGCCAGACGTTCTTTGTGGCCCGCTGCGGGTCTGTCAGGGTTTGACCAGGATGCGGATCGGGTTGCCTTCGGGTTCCTTGAGCATGTCGATGCCTCGTTGCACGTCGTCCAGCGGCACGATCTGACTGATCGAGCGAGAAAGGTCGAGGCGTCCGCGTGAGACGAGTGTCGCCAGAGTGCCGATGTCCTCGTTGTGGTAGCCGAGGTGTCCGAGTACCTGTCGGTGCCCGAAGTTGAAGTCTGACGTCGACCCGAGGGAGGGAGTGTCGGCGCTCATACCGACACCCACGAGTTTGCCTCCCACAGCTACGGCGGCAAGTGCCTGCTCGAACGTCGTGGTCACCCCCACTGCGTCGAAGCTGACGTTGAGGTTTTCGCCGTCAGTGGCGGCGGCGATCTTGGAGATCAGTTCAGGATCGCGGGCATCGAAGGCATAGTCGGCACCGAGATCCAGCGCGCGGTCGAGCACAGCCGGTTTGATGTCGACGGCGATGATGGGTGCGGCGCCGACCAGGCGGGCTAGTTGCACGATGTGTGTACCGACCCCGCCGACACCCCAGACGCCGACGGACTCCCCGACGCGCACGTTGGCGGTCCGTACTACGGCGCCGAATGGTGTTGACACTGCATCGGCGAGGATCGCGGCGTGCTCGAGCGAGACGTTGTCAGGAATTCGTGTGAGCCCGATAGCTTGTGCGACAGTGTATTCGGCCCAGCCGCCGTCGTAGCCGAAGGCCATGATGCTGGGGCTCAGGCAGTTCGCGGCGTCGCCCCGCGCGCATTTCGCGCATGTCCCGCAGGTGCGGCCCGCGGCCACCACCACGCGGTCGCCCACCGCCCAGCCCGATACGTCGGGTCCGAGGGCAGCGATGGTGCCCGACGCTTCGTGCCCCTGGGTGATGACGGGGAGTTCGGCGGGGAACGTGCCGTCTAGCAGGCTGAGGTCAGAATGGCAGATTCCGCAGAACGCGACTTTCACCAAAACCTCGCCGGGGCCCGCGATGGGGATGGCGACGTCTTCGATGACCACTGTGCCGGTGTCGGCGTAGAAGCGCTGCGCGCGCATTGAATCGTTCATAACGTGTCCTTGTCGTAGCTGAGTTGATGGACGACAGCGAGTCGTCGTTGGGTGGACGCGCTCGAGATACTCAGAGTCCGCGCCCGTCTGCGTAACGGCCGTCGCCGAGACTGAGCAGGTGTTTGCGGACAGCGACGCGTGCACGATGGAGTCGCGACATGACCGTTCCCAGAGGCACTCCCGCGATTCGGGCTATCTCTTTGTAGCGGAAGCCCTCGATGTCTGCGAGGTAGAGAACGAGGCGTTGCGGTTCTGTGAGTCCTTCTAGTGCGTTCTTGACGTCGTCGTCAGCGACGGTGTCGAGGGCGGCCTGTTCGGCGGACCGGGCCGATGGCCCGAGGCGTTGACCGCGAGTTGATTCCACATCGTTGAGGCCACCGGTGAGCAGTTCCTCGGGCCGACGCGCACGTGCGCGGTAAAAACTGATCCAGGTGTTGGACTGGATTCTCAGCAGCCAGGCTTTGATGTTTGTTCCGGGCTGAAACGTGGAGAAGCCGGCGAAAGCCTTGAGCATGGTTTCTTGCACCAGGTCCTCGGCGTCGGCGTGGTTCCGAGTCAGCCTGCGGGCCACGCGGAGAAGGTCGTTGACCAGCGGAAGGACCGCTTCAGCGAAGCGCGCAGACGCCCCCACAGTGCCGGCGGCCTCGTCGGCCGTTCTCCGGTGCGGATGATCGCTCACAGCACGAGTCGGGGAAAGAGCCTCTCGGACAACGGACTTCGTTGAGCTCTCGTATGCGTCGCGCGTCGTTGTCATTTCAGCTCGCCTTTACATGTGGAAGGAGCCTTGCAGTAAGCGGTCCGGACGACGGCGGTGCTTCGAGTGGCACGATGGCATGACCCCGGTCGATGACATCGCCCGCCCGCTGCTGTGGCTGTCGACGGTATGACCCGCACACCCAACTGATGCCCCAACTCGTGCGGATTGAAGGCCGACGGGCACCAGACGTTGTGCGCCTCGATGGTGTCGATGACCTCGCTGTTCTTCGAAGCAGCTGCAGCCCTCAGGCCGTGGTGCGGCGGGCAGTCGAGGATGCTGGCGGGGCTTTCCATGTCCTCAGCGACATCCCAAGCGGGCCTCTTCCACGTGTCAGCGCGATGCCTGCTCAAGGGGCTTGCTCCCCGCTGCGGGGTCTCGCTGTGGATTTCATCCCTGGACGAATACTCACGAACGACGTGACCCCCCCGTTTCGCAGTGGCTGGGGTCGGGGCGATGGTTTTCCGCAGTGGACGGGTCCTGTCCGGGCTGCGCGTGTTCGGTCCTGTGGAACTGCAGCACTCCGTCGTCGATGGCGCGGTGTCGCATCGTGATGACGTCTTCGATGTAGTTCATGCCTTGTCGCCATGGTGCGCGGGGCCCGCTGCTGGGCATGCGGTCGAGCGCCCGTTTGACGTAGCCGGCCTCGAAGTCGAACAGCGGCCGGCGCGGCATCGTCAGGTCATCGGGGTGCGGCACGCAGCTGGTGTAGCCGTGGCTGTCCATGAAATCGATGAGCCGACACAGGTACTGGCTGACCAGATCGGCCTTCAAGGTCCACGAGGAGTTGGTGTAGCCCAGCGTGTACACGAAGTTGGGGACGTCGCTGAGCATCATGCCCTTGTAAGCGAAGGCCTCGGCTACGTTCACCCGATTTCCGTTGACGCGGAGGTCGATGCCGCCGAAGAAGAGTAGGTCCAGTCCTGTTGCGGTGACCACGATGTCGGCTCGCAGTGTTGTGCCTGACGTCAGCCGTATGCCTACGTCGGTGAAGGTGTCGATGGTGTCGGTCACCACTGACGCCCGTCCGGACTTCAGCGATCGGAACAGGTCGCCGTCTGGGGCCGCGCACAGCCGCTGATCCCACGGCTGGTAGCTGGGGGTGAAGTGCGCATCGACGTCGGCTGCCGGCAAGTGTTCAGCGACGTTCTTGCGCACCATTGCTTTGATGATGCTCGGGCACCGGCGGCTCAACTCATACACGGCCCAGGCCGTGGCCACGTTCTTCCATCGCGTGAGCCGATAGGACAACTGTGAACCCACGAGCCGACGCAGGGTGTTGGCGATGACGTCCTGGGAGGGGACGGACATGATGTAGGTGGGCGAGCGTTGCAGCATCGTCACGTGAGCCGCGGACTTCGCGAGGGCGGGCACCAGCGTCACGGCGGTCGCGCCGCTGCCGATGACCACGATGTCCCGGCCAGAGTGATCGAGGTCCTCAGGCCACTGCTGCGGATGGACTACCCGACCCTCAAAGGTATCGATGCCCTTCAGTTCAGGGGTGTAGCCGGCATCGTAGGAGTAGTAGCCCGAGCACATGACCAGGAATGAGCACTCGAAGAACCGGGTGGTTTCCCCCGCAATCACCTTGACCCGCCAGGTCGAGGTGGCTGCGGACCAGTCGGCGGCCACGACCCTGTGCCCGAACCGGATGTGGGCGTCGATGCCGCTCTCGGTTGCCGTGGATCTGATGTAGTCCAGAATGGAAGCGCCGTCGGCGATGGACTTGGCGGCGGTCCACGGCCGGAACCGGTAGCCCAGGGTGTGCATATCGGAGTCCGAGCGGATGCCGGGATACCGGAACAGATCCCACGTACCGCCGATCTGCGGGCGTGATTCCAGAATGGCGAAGCTACGATCCGGATGCGCAGACTTCAGGTGGTGGGCGGTGCCGATGCCTGACAGGCCGGCACCGACAATCAAGATGTCGAGTCGCTCCGCGGTGCTCATCGGGCCATCACCGTGCCCAGCCGCTTCGCCGCACGCGAGCTGAGAGCCGCTTGCACCGCGGCAATGCCGATGGGGTAGCGGGTCGGTGCCAGCCGGACCAGCGCGTCGATGACCTTGGCGTCGATGCCGACGAGGATCCGCGACTGTCCTCGCTCGACCCCTTCGACGATGATGTCCGCCGCCGCCTCCGGCGTCGTCATCGCAAGCGCTTCGAACTCTTCGGCGATGTCATCCGGTGTTCGTCCCCACCCTTCCGTGTCCTCACGGAGACGGCCGTTGCGGGCGATGTTGGTTTTGACCCCACCGGGGTGGATGGTGACCGCCCGGACGCCCGTGCCGCGCAACTCGTGACGCAGTGACTCCGTGAATCCACGCACGGCGAACTTCGAGGCGCAGTAGGCGCTCTCGTTGCCGACTCCGATGAGACCGTAGACGCTGGAGGTGTTGACGATCGCGCCGGCGGACTGACCTAGCAACTGTGGCAGGAAGGCGCGCGTGCCGTTCACAACGCCTCGGTAGTTGATCTCGTGCAGCCAGTCCTCGTCGTCGCTGACACCGTTGCGGATGCTCGCGCTCAGGGCGACGCCGGCGTTGTTGAAGACCGCTCCGATCGGCGCGGGCGCCCACGATGCCACCTGCGCGGCGAACTCACCCACCGCCGCGGCGTCGCGTACGTCCACCACGTGGGTCAGGCACGCGCCAGAGAGCATCGACAAGGTCTCCTTGAGGCCGACCTCGTCGACGTCGGCGATTGCGACGGGACATCCCGCTGTCGAGAGCCGGTGCGCCAGCGCCCGGCCGATGCCGGAGCCGGCGCCGGTGATGACCACGGTCCTGCCGGTCAGTGTCGTTCTGCGATTGAACATCGGTGTTCCTCTCCAGATGCGGACGCGGGCCGCGGTGACGTGTCGCTTTTCCGCTCGTGCGAGGCGCGTGACCCCAGTCGATCGTCGGTACTACGGAGTACCTACCCCATGGATACTCTAGAGTACCCATGGGCGTCAAGCGACGTTGTTCGGGGACGGAGAGGCTTGTTGATGAATGAAGATGGGGTGCGATACCCGGGAAACCCCGGTGCCCGGCGTTTGCGCCGGGCCACGGGGGCGCGGGCGGGGACAACTCCTCTGGGTTTGCTGAGCTGCGCGATTACCGCCGAGGTGGGGGCGTCGCTGGCTATGCAGGCAGCAGTGGAACACCCCTGGTGGTATCTGGTGGTCGTCCTCGGGTATGGCGTCGGGTTTGCACTTCTGGTGCGCATTCTGAAGTCGGGCACGGCGGTCGGGGTGGCGTACGGCATTTGGGCAGCCAGCGGCGTCGCCCTGACCGCCCTGTGCGCCGCCCTGCTGTTCGGCCACACACTCTCCGGCACGTCGGTGGGCGGCATTGCCCTGATCGTCGTGGGGGTCGTTCTGGTCGAGTGGGGCGCGCAGGCTGGTCACCGGCGGATCGGCCAGGAGCTCTGATGCAGTGGTGGATTCTAGGATTCGCGATCCTCAGCGAGGTGAGCGCGACTCTGTGCCTCAAAATCGCCGTGGACCGCGGCCGTCCGTCGTGGTACTTGGTCGTGATCCTCGGTTACGTGATCGCCTTTTCCTGCCTGGCCCGTAGCCTGTCGCTCGGCCTGCCAATCGGGATCGCCTATGGCGTGTGGGCGGCGTGCGGAGTGGCGCTAACAGCGATCTTCGCACGGCTGTTCCTGCGAGAGCCGCTGACGCGGACCATGGCATGCGGCATCTTGGTGATCGTTGTGGGGGTGTGGCTCGTGGAGGCGGGGCACTGACGCATCTGACCGTGTGAGTCTCAGGTCGGTTGCGGCGTGTCGACGTCAAGTGACAGCAGTGCCGCCGTGCTGGCTATCGCCAGATCCACTCCGTCGGCGATCCGGCCGGATGACTGCAGGATGTCGGCGACGAGTTCATTCAGCGCGCCTTGGACCATCATCGCGTGCAGCCGGGTGGCGGGTTCGATTCCGGCGCGCCGAAACTGCTCGTTGTCGGTCATGGTGGTGATGAGGGAGGCGAAGGCGTCGTTGCTCTGGCGGATCACCGGCTCGGCGATCTCTCCCAGGTAGGGGAGTTCGCGAATGGAGCACAGGTGGACCGCCGGCCACCGTTCGACATGAGCGAAATAGACGCGGATCGCCTTGTCCACCTGCGACTTCCACGACAGTCGCGGGTCTACCGCCGCACGCAGATCCGCGATCAGACTGGCGTTGACATCCTTCATCAGCGCCAAGAGGGCGTCGTCTTTGGTCCCGAAGACACGGTAGAAGGTCCGACGAGATGCCTTGGCCAGGCTGACCACGTCGGTAACAGCGGTCTTGCGGTAGCCCTTGACTTCGATGGACTGCGCCAGGGCTCGGATTAGGCGCTCGTGCGCGTCGACGGGGACTGAGCCCGGCAGAGGAGCGGAATGACTCATCGCTGCGCGCCTTTTCCCTACGACGCCAGCCATGGACGGATTGTAGCGAGTCTGGGCCGCCGCTCGGCGGCGCAGACTCGCCTCAGTGCAATCGTCATCGTGGGCGCGGTGATCAGACCGAGGGTCGCCGCAGCTAGCCCCGCAGGTCCTTGCGCAGTATTTTCCCGGACGCCGACTTCGGTATGGCGTCGATGAACTCCACCCGGCGCACCTTCTTGTACGGCGCGACGTTGTCGGCCACGAACGCCATGACCTGTTCTTCGTCGACGGTGGCGCCGGACTGCTTGACGACAAACGCTTTCGGGATCTCCTCACCGTCAGCATCGGTGACACCGATGACGGCGGCATCGGCGATGCCGGGATGGGTCAGCAGCAGGGCCTCGAGTTCGGCGGGCGGCACCTGATACCCCTTGTACTTGATCAGTTCCTTGAGCCGGTCGACGATGTACACGCAACCAGTGGAGTCCACACACGCCATGTCGCCGGTGTGCAGGAACCCGTCGCCGTCGATGGTCTCGGAAGTCGCCTTGTCGTTGCCCAGATAGCCGGCCATCACATTGGGGCCGGAGAACCACAATTCGCCGGCCTCGCTACGACCCGACTCCGGAATGCCGATTTCGGCGCCGGTTTCCGGGTTGATGATCTTGCTGACGGCATTCGGCACGGTCCAGCCCACTGAGCTCAGGGGCGGGGTCACCCCGACGCTTTGCTCACCACCGTCGAAGGGCATGCAGTGGCTCACCGGGGAGAGTTCACTCATCCCGTAGCCCTGCACAACCCGGCAGCTGATCCGCTTGGCGACGGCATGGCCCAGATCCTCGTCCAGGGGTGCGGCGCCCGACATGACGACCTTCAGTGACGACAGATCGAACTGGTCGATGACTGGGTGCTTGGCCAACGCGACCGCGACCGGCGGGGCGATGTAGCCAACGGTGCATCGGTGGTTCTCGATGTTGGTCAGGAACTTCTGCAGATCGAAGGACGGCATGATGACCAGCCGGGCCCGGGCGCGCAACGCGGCGTTGAGCAGAACTGTCATCCCGTAGATGTGGAAGAACGGGAGCACGGCGATGATCACGTCATCGGCGGTGATCCCCTGGATGGAACTGAACTGTGCGACGTTGGCCACGAGGTTGCGATGGGTGAGCATGACGCCCTTGGGATTGCCCGTTGTCCCGGAACTGTAGGGCAGGGCCGCCAGATGTGTCGCGGCGTCGAACGAGACCATGGGGGCGTCGGCGCCGCAGGCCAGCAGATCATCGACACTTAGATGCTTGGCCGCAGCGGCTTCGCCGGCGCCGTCGAGCACTACTACCTCGCTGGGGGACAGGCCGGCGTGCGCAGCGCCTTCGGCGGCCTGGGGCAGCAGTGCGGAGACGGTGATGAGCATCGTGGCGTGCGCGTCGGTCAACTGCGTGGCAATGTCCTTGGCGGTGAACAGCGCGTTGATGGTGGTGGCCGTCGCCCCGGCGCGCAGGATGCCGTGGAACGCGACTGCGAAGCCCGAGCTGTTGGGGGAGAGCAGGCCCACGACGTTGCCGACACCGATTCCGCGGTCCGCCAGACCCGCGGCGAAGGCGTCGATCCGGGTGATCAGACCCCGGTAGGTCAGCTCGGTGCCCGTCGGGGCGTCCACCAGCGCCACTCGATTGGCATCGGCGTCTGATAATTCGCCGAACAGGTAGTCGTAGACACCGGTGTCCGGAATCTCGACCTCAGGGTATGGGCTGGCAAATGTCACGACGCTCCTTGGGTCTCGAGTTGGGCGATGAATTCTCTTGGTGGCCACAACCGGTATGACCTGTCGATCAGCTTCGCCACCTCCTCCCGATCAGGGTTCGAGTCACTGCCGTCGCCGCAGATCCAGGCCCAACCAACAAAGGGACTCGGGTACATCAGGCAGAGGAACTTGCTGTCCTGGCTCATGCGGCCGCTCGGTCGGATCAAGGGGGAGTGGCCGTGGCGGACCATCTCGCCCGCCGACTGCTTGGAATGTCGCCCTACAGACCAAGCTCTCGGGGCGTGGAACATCGGCCTGCCGTGCGAGATCTTATCGAGTGGCCCGGGGAAGCTCCGAGCGATTCGCCGCACGTCCTATCGGGCGGCAGCCGTATCGAGCAAGCCGCTGCTCGATCGTCCGCCCTATGCCCGAAGCCGCGCCGGTGATGACCGCAGTGTGGCGGCGAGCGGATCAGGCCTCTGATGGTGCACCGCTTCTCCGTTTCTGGATGGTCGAGCTGAAGGTGCCTGGGGCGGCCGCAGCCTGGACATCGCCGCGCACTTGCGGCGGCAGGTCGGTGGTGCCCGCCTGGTCGGCGACGGCGTCAACGAGCTGCGGCCAGAACGCAGGAGGGTAGTCGTGGCCCAGTCCGGGTACGACCCACAGTCGCGAATGCCCGATGGCCCGGTGGGTGGCCCGGCCGCCCGATGTGGCGACCATCCGGTCGCGGTCTCCGTGGATCACCAGTGTCGGCGCGATTATGCGAGCGAGTTCGGCAGTGCGGTCGCCGGTGGCCAGTATCGCCGCAAGCTGCCGGGAGGCTCCGTCGGGGCTCGGGTCGCGGCGCCAGGCCGCAGCGGCGTGGTCGCGTATCCAGGCTTCGTCCTGCGGGAAGCCAACGGAGCCGATGTGAGCGTACGTCGCGACATCGGCGTCGGCGGCCTCGTGGGCCGAGGACGGTGGCGAGGCGAGCATCCTCAACCAGGTCGACCAGGCGGGCCGTCCGATGCGCGGCGCACCGGTGGTGGAGAACATGGAGGTCAGGCTGGCCACTCGCTGCGGCCACCGGCTGGCAACGACCTGCGCGATCATGCCGCCCATCGACGCGCCGAAGACATGGGCCCGTTCAATCGCCAGCGCGTCCAGCAGCCCTACGGTGTCGCGGGCCAGGTGGTGGAGACCATAGGTATCGCTGGGGTAGCGACCGGTGAGCATGGCCAGCAGCCCGGGGGGCTTCGCGCTCGCGTGAGTCGACCGGCCGCTGTCGCGGTTATCGAAGCGAATCACCCGAAAACCGCGCCCGGCCAGTGCCTCGCACAGCGGTAACGGCCAGGACAGCAGTTGCTGGCCCAGTCCGGCGACGAGCAGCAGTGGCGTCGCATCGGCGTCACCGATCTGCTCGAAGCACAACGTGATCCCTTGGCCGACATCGGCGAACTCCTCACGGGGGTCGGTCATCACGCCACGACCTCGCCGACCGCGGCGTCGACCCTGCCGACGACCTGCGGCACAGTGCGGCGATGCCAGACGGCCCGGCCACCGTCGCCCGGGGTCCAGGCCACACCCCGGGAGCGCCACTTCTCGTCCGGGGCTGTCGTGGGGGACAGCTCATAGTCCTGCAGCAAGGTGCGCAACACGACGTTCATCTCCATGTCGGCGAAGGCGGCACCGATGCACCGGCGGGTGCCACCACCAAACGGAATCCAGGAGTACATACCGGGTTTGGCGCCAATGAACCGGTCGGGGTGGAACGTCATGGGGTCAGGGAAAACGTTCTCGTCGAGCTGTACCTGGTCGAGCGCGACCACAATCTGGTAGCCCGGCGGGATCACCCACTGGCCCAGTTGCAGGGGCTCCCCGGCGATCATCCGCGCGACCTCGGTAACAACCGGCCGGGTGCGCTGGACCTCGAGCACCGTGGCTGCCAACAGCTCGGTTCCACCTCGATCGATCTCCTCGACGAGTCGGTCGAGGAGCGCAGGATGGCGTCGCAGGCGTTCGACGGCCCAGGCAAGTGTGTTGGCCGTGGTCTCGTGCCCTGCGCCGAGCAGGGTGAAAAGCTCATCGGCGATCTCGGTGTCGGTCATCGCTTCGCCGTCCTCGTAGGTGCTCTGCACCAGCATGGCCAGGACGTCGTCGCGTTCGGACAGCGTCGGATCGGCGCGCGTGGCCGCGATGAGGTCGAGCACCACTGCGTCATACTCGGCACGCATCGAGCGGAATCGTGCCCAAGCCCCCCATCTGCGGTCGGGGTCGGCGAACGGTGAGGCGGTCAGCTTGGCTCCGAGTTCCACCATCGGCGGCATGATGCGTCGCAACTGCTCCAGGTGTGCGCCTTCGGCGCCGAGGACGGCGCGCAGGATGATGTTGAGCGTCAAGCGCATGAATGGCTCGGCGGACTCCATCTCCTCGCCCATCCGCCACGTCGTGGCCTCGCGGCGGGTCTCCTCGATCATGAGCTGCTCGTGGGCCCTCATCTGTCTGCCGTGGAAGGGCGGTACCAGGAGCTTGCGTCGGCGTCGGTGCGCTTCGCCCTCCAGTGCGAACGTCGACCCGGGCCCGAGGACGTTGCCGAGGTTGGGGACCCCGTTACCGGCGATCTCAGTACTGGCGGTGAAGAGTTCCTTGGTCAGATCGGCGGTGGTCAACACGACGCAGCGCCCGTAGGGCGCCATCTTCATGGTGAAGGTCGACCCGTGGCGGCACTGAAGTCCGGTCAGAAGACGTCTGCGGAAATAGATCCAGCCGGCGAGCAAAACCGGGCCGGGGAGCCTGGTCGCCTCCGGTAGGCGGGCCGCCGAGGGGGTAGTGAGCGAGTTCATGTCTTCTCTCCCTTTCGACGTCGGGTACTTAACAGTACCCTCCGTACCGTACAGCGATGTGAGTGCCACCACAATGTTCGGTGGGTGCAAAGCCGGGGCGAAGAGAATCCTGACCGGCAATCACCATCGAATCCGGTCGAGGTGGTGGCTGTCGTCCCGAGATTCCTTCGCCTGCGCCGCCCTAACTCTCGGAGTGAAACGGACCGCTTAGGCGCGAAGACGCACTCTGTCGGCAGCGAATTGCGCTGCTTCGGTGGTCATCCCAGCTGTGCGATATGCGCTGTGGGCGGAGCGTTCAAAGCCGTCTGGCGAGCACACCGGGTCCCCAACCATACAGAGGTCGATGGTCCGGTCGGCATACCGCGAGCCGATGGTAATGGGTGGGGCTGTTTGGACGAGCATGTGCACAAAGCCTTGCGTGGGTTTGCCGAACAACACTACGGCGGCGACATGATCGGCGATCTCGGGTGGTAGCGGGCCCGTAATTCCGGGCGGCAGAGCGTATCCCGGCGGAACGACGTCGGTGGTGGTGTAGGCCGCCACGGCGGCTCCCTGTGAGTACCCGCCGAGCACGATCTGCGTTTCCGGGCATTGCGCGGCGATCGCCGCAACTCTGGTGCTCGCGTCGGCAACCCCGTCGGCCGCCCGGGGAAAATCAAGGGAGGCAGGATAATTCACGGGGTAGAGATCTACGGACTCATCGGGCAGATGGGCGCGCAGTGCGTCGACGAACGCTTGTCCTGTTTGCCCGGGTCCTGGCGCTTCGAAGGTGCCGCGAGCGAAGACCACCTCGACTCCTGGGCAGGGGTCGGCGGACGCCGCGGGGATGAGTGTCAACGACGACGCGAGGGCCGTCAGGGCTACCGTTAGCAGAAGGGGTAGGCGGCGTCGTCCGGCGTACGTCAACGTTCCGGCCTTTTTGTCGGCGATGGTGGGATGCGAAGTCGATCGGAATCTACGTTGTCCAGACCTCAGGCGGGTGTCATGCATGTTGGTTCTCCAGTGGGAGTTCGAATGTGAGCTGAGGGGATCGCGAGCGCCACGAGACTGCGGTTGGTCGGCGCATGATTCATGGCATCACGATCGGATTGGTGGGCTGTGAAGGGTCTTGGCGTCGGCGTCGGCCAACCCCGGAGCGCCAGCTGGTGATCGCGGTTACCGCAACCGAGACAAGGGTCTGAGCGCCTGCACCTCAAGGGTAAGCAGCGGGCTCACTCTCCGCCGTCGTCGACGACGTTCTGCACGTCCTCTGGGGTCAGGAGTTGTCGCGTGGCGGCCGCGCGAGCTGCTGCCAGGTCAGGATTGTCGGAACTGGCGAAATCGATGGCCAGGGATCCGTTGAAGGTGGTGATGTACGCGCTTTCTGTCATGTGCAGGCCGGGGATGTCGAGTCCCTGTGGCGACTGCCATTGTTGATAGGATGCTGGGTGAAAATCGATGAGCGAAACGCTCGGCGGGGTAACGAGTTCGGGTATCCGCCCCCAGTTGGTGCTGCTCAGTGTTTCCCCGGGAGTCAGCACTGCGGGCAGTTCGGGGAACTCGTCATTGGATAGTGCCGCCACTAGTCCCAAGAGCTCGGCGATCATGCCTCGGTCCAGATCCGCTGCGAGCTTGGTATTGAGTTTGCGGGCCATCTCGTACATTCCGTCCCCAGCGACATCGGCCCCTGTCGCAAACACCGGGGCTATCACATTCGTGCCCTCGGTGAGTCCCACCGGCGGGTTCAGACGTGAGCGTAGGTCGACGGTGTACATGTAGGCGATCTCGCCCATGTCGACGGAACGTACCTGTGCTTCGGCGAGAATCAATGCGGCCGAGATGACGCCATTCACGGTCGTGTGCTGCGACCGGGCGTTGGAGATGAGCTGTGTTGTCTGCGCCGGCGTCAGCCGCAGCCGGATGAACTCGGCGGACGCAGCGTCGTTCGCGACGGTGGTGTCGCTGATGTCACTGCAGGGCGACGGAACTGAGCCCGACGATGTAGCGTCAAGATAACCGCGTGCCAGCAGCAGGGCCTCGGCCGACTCAGGGTACGGGTGGGGAGCTACAGCCGGGGATGGGCGTCCGGCAACGATATCGGTGTACATCGACCACAGCTGAGTGAGAAGGACCAGAGAATGCTGCCCGTCAGCCACGCTGTGGTGGGTGAAGAAGGCGACAGTAGTATCGCCTTCTCCTTCGGCGATGTGCACGGCGCACACTTGGTCTTGCTGGCGCATCGTCAAGCCACGCAGAGGCGGTGAGCCGCGCCCCGAGGTGACGGTCACGTAGGTGGGGTCAGCATCGTCTCTTTCTGCGGTGATAGCGTGCCGCCCGGTGCCCAGTGGGACTATTCGGGTGGCGAGCACTGGATAACACGATCGCAGTTGGGCAAGGGCGCGCGTCATCGCCGCGACATCGATATGCCCAGTTGCACGAACGCAGTATCCGACGAAGCTGCCAAAGCTGGCGTACACCTCCTCGCTCAGGTCCAGCGGACGAATCAGCGATTGGGTCGCTGCTGTCGCGCGGTGATCTGCCATTTTGAAAGTCCCTCTCGATTCATTGCGGATCCAACTTCGACCCACAATATCTGGGTCATGTGACCCGGGGTCACATGACCCAACTTAGAGGTAGGCTGATCAGGTGTCAAAGAGTCTCCGATCACAGCGCGCCCTCGAACGTCGTCAGCAGCTCATCAACGCGGCGATAGAGGTGATCGCCGACGTGGGGTTGGAAGCGACGACCACCCGCAAGGTGGCCGAGCAATCCGGCCTCCCGTTAAGTTCGGTGCACCACACGTTCACGGACAAAGACGAATTGATCTGCGCAGTCATAGATTTCGTTGGCGACCAAGTCGAAGCGCTGCGGCGCGATGCGCAACACCCGCAGGCTCGGAAACATTCGACACCCGAGAACGCGGTGCGCGAGGCGCTGTTTGTCTTCTGGAGCCTCGTCGAAGACGATCCGTCCTTCCAGCTGATGCAATTTGAGCTCATGATCTACTGTTTGCGCCACCCTGACTCGCACTGGATGGCGCAACGGCAGTACGACCGCAACTGCGCTCTTGTCGCCAATGCGTTGAGGACAGCGGTCGAGGGTACGGTCGCCGCGGGCGGTATTGACATCGAGCAGACCGCTCGGCTGATCTTGGCTGCCCTGGACGGTATCGTGCTGCATTTCCTTGTGTATAGAGATCGCGAACGGGCCAAGATCGCGCTGGAGAGCCTAGCGAGTGCTTGTAGCCCGTACCTCACCGGGGGCCCGGGCTCGTACCGAGGTCCCAGATCGCTCCCAGCCACGCTGCGATTCTGACCCTCGGAAAGGGTGACTATCGCGAATCCTCCGGCGTAGACAGCACCGTGCCCTCGGGAGGCCGGGCTGTGCTGTCGCCCGCGACGAGGCGGAGTCGGCTCGTCACCTCGATGGCCGCCGAAGGTTCGAGTGCGTCTTGGCCGGTGATGATGAGTTGCACCATGTACCTCGCACTGAATTCGAGATCGTGGCCGGCATCGCGGATCGCGCCACGCAAATCGACTGTGCCGTAAGCAGAATCGCCATACCACTCACGCCCACCACCACTGGTGGTGGTGTCCTCGGTCAGGAACTGCTCGGCGACCGCGGCATCGGAATTCTCGGTTCCGGCGGCCATGGTCAACGCCTCATCGGTGATGATCCCAGTCTCGGGTTCGGCCACCACATGCGCCCGACACCCATCCCGGTGTGCCTCAGGTGACTTACGGGTATGGCGGGCGTCGGGGTCGACCTGGGAGATCACCCCGTCCGGGGCGACCCGACGGGCCGATACGCCACCGCCCGTCGGTGCCGTCTGAGCCTTCAGCTGGTTCGACATCTTGGCCAACGCCGCCGCCACCATCTCCTCGGCAGCGATCTGCTCGTCAATCCCGGCCAGTGCCTCCAACAGGGCGTTCGCATCGTTGACCAGCGCCGAGACCAACGCGTCCTTGGCGCCGGGTTCCTCCCAGTCGATCTGAGGCTTCCCCGCACGGCTGTAGTCATGCCCGGTGCACACCGCCGCGATGGCCTCGCTGCCCCCGGGTACCACCCGCCCGACCCGGCGGATCGCCAAAATCAGCTGGGTGATGGTGTCCTGGGTGGCCACCGCGTCAGCCAGAATCGTGGAATCCACCGCCCGCCTACGCCGACCAGTCATCACCCCGGTCTGTGTGATCACCGCGCGTACCGCGTCGTTGATCCGCTGCGGCCGCTCCGATTTCGCCAGTCGTTGCGCCAGTACACCAGCGTCGACGGATCAAACCCCTTGTCGTCCAACGCCATCCCGGTAGCGACCTTCCACCGCAGATCACACCGGACCGCCTCAGCGGTCTCGCGATCCGACAGGTCCTGCAACGTCTGCAACACCAGAACCGAGGCCATCACCGACGCCGGGATCGACGGCCGTCCCCTACCCGAAGTAAACATGGCTGATCATCGCCTGGACTTGTTCGGCGACGGTGAGCTCGAGGATCCTGGTGGGTCATTTGGTGGCGCCGGGCAGTATGTTCGCGTTTTTGGTTTGTGCAGGGTGCGGAGCGGCCGGATCGGGAGTTGTTGGACGCGTAGCCTATTATCCCAGCTCACACCAACCCCACCACGAAGGCACGCCGATTATTCAGCGGCCTCCCAGATGCCGCGATGCTGACACTCCTCTGGCGCGCAGTTGTTGCATCAAACGCAATTCTTCCCATTTCTGACAGCAGATCGAACGGTGAATGCCACACGTCTGGCAGTGCTGCGTTCCGATCAGCACACGTCCGGCGCCACCCCGTAGTGGATGCCCATTTACGCAGTACAGAGGGGGCGGCGGCTCCTCCCAGCCATGCCGCGTTCGACGCAACTCCATCCTCGCCATGCCCTAAGTTCCGGGATCGCTGGACCGAAGAGACCAAACAGCCCTGTAGATACAGTTGTCTACAGTTTATTCTGGGATCATGTCTACACCTACAACAACGATCCGCGTACCGGTTACCACTCGTGATCGCCTCAATGCACAAGCCCGCGACCGCGGCATCTCCGTCGTCGCACTCCTCGACGAATGGTCCCACCGCGCCGAAAGGGACGCCGCCTTCGCCGAGGAACGCGCCGCCACCCGCGCAGAAGCCGCCAACCCAGCCGTCATCGAGGAGGACCGCGACTGGGAACAGGCCGACGCCGATGGAATCGACTAATCCCCGCCGGGGCGAACTGTGGCTGGTCGCCTTCGGCGCCGGCCGCCCCGGCGAACCCGCCAAACACCGGCCCGCCGTCATCGTGTCGGCTGACGAACTCCTCACCGGCGATCCAGATCCCACCGAACTCGTCGTGGTGATACCGGTGTCGAGTTCGCGCACACCGACAAGCCTCCGGCCACCGATCACCCCCGATGAAGGCGTCGACACCAACAGCGTCGCAGTCTGCCGGGCAGTCCGAGGCATCGCCCGAGGACGACTACTGCGCCACCTCGGAACGCTCAACAGACCCACGATGAGCCACATCGAGAAGTCCGTGGCCCTCATCCTCGGACTCGACCGATGACCCGGCCGCAAGCCCCGATGAGTTCGCGCCGAGCGCAGGTCCAGTCTCGGCGATGCCCCAGTGCCATCCTGGTAACGCTTCAAGCTGATCGCGCCGACGAGGGTGCAGCTTTCGGCGGCGCGAAGGCCGACGCATCTGGCGCACCCAGTCGCTCACATTAATGCCGTCCGGCGAGTGGTAATCAGCGGGTGGGTCGGCGTGGCCGTGCTCGGCCGCGAATGCCGCTAGCGCAGCGAAAGAGTCATCCCACGTTGATGCCTGGCGGAGATCCCACGACCAGCCTGGCACCGCTTCGAGCTGTTTGCGTCGCTGCGGATCCATTCTGTCCCGGCGCCCGGGACGGCGCAGCGTGACCACCCAACTGTTGAGCTTGAACAACCTGGGATCCCCTGTGTCACGCGGCGGATAGGCGTGCCCGTGCTCGACCGCGAACGCCGTCAGAGCGGCTAGGTTCTCTTCCCACTGTGCCTCAGCGGGGTTCCACGCCCAGCCGGGCAGCGATTCCAGCCGCGCGCGGCGCTCATCGGACAACTTCGCTCGTCGGCGACGCTGATCGGAAACCCAGTGCCCCAGAGCAAGTCCGGACTCGGCATAGTAGGCCTGCGGCGGCCGGGCATGTCCGTGCTGGGCGGCATAGACGGCCAAGTCCCCGAAATTGATGTCCCATTGGTCATCAAGTGCCTTCCACGACCACCCGGGTAGCCCGGCAAGGCGCCTCGCGCGTGCAGCGGGCAGCTTTCCGTTGTTGTGAAGTCTGCGTTGCATCCCCACCCAATTGCCGACCGCGAAATCGCCAACCCGGTACGCCGCGGGTGGGCGGGTGTGTCCGTGCTCGGCCCCATACTGGACTAACGCAGCGAAGTTGGCCTCCCACTGCTGATCTGTGAGCGGATCCCACGTCCAACCCGGCAGCGACTCGAACAGTTCTACGCGGCGCGCTGGCATACGCCCCAATTTGTAGGCGGCGCGCTGATTTTGGACCCATATGCCCAGCGCATCCCCAGCGGGCGTGCGGTACTTATAGTCCGGGTACGGGTGGCCATGGGCCTTGATGAAGTCCGTGAGCGCGTTGAATCGCTGGTTCCAAATGGCTTCATGCTGGTTCCATGCCCATCCAGGCAGGCTCTCGAGAAGTTCGACGCGGTGGGCAAGAAGACGGCCCTGAGAATACCGGGTGCGCTGATGCTGAATCCAGGTGCCGAGATCGGCGCCAGACGGGGCCAGGTGCCGGCGGGGCACGTTGGAGTGACCGTGTTCGGCGGCGAATGCCCGAGCGGCCTGGTAATGCTGGTCCCACTGCCGAGTCAGCGAGTCGACGGTGTGAACGCTGAAAGCGCTAAAAAACTGTGCGGCAAGCTTCTTCGGCAATTTCGCGGGGAGGTGGATATCTAGGATATCGGTCTCGATGTCGGTGACATCATCGGCGCTAGGACCGTCAGCCAGGCGCTGCCGGACCAGTCCGAGATCGCGGTTCAGTGTCGGATCGTGGCTCTGCAGCGCAGCAAGGACCTGGCGCACGCGTTTGAATTCGCTTATGTCGATGACCGTTTCGGCGTCCTGGCTGTCATCGACTGTGACGGCCAGGACGATGAGGGCGGGCCGGTCATGATTGGGGTTCTTGCGGATAGCTCTGCCGACCGCTTGGGCCACATCAACCTCCGACGATCGCGGCTCGGCGAAGAACACGGCATCCAGAGCCGGGATATTGATGCCCTCGGTCAAACAGCGGGCGTTGGTGACCATGTTCCACCGCGCAGGGTCGTGAATAGCCAACGTCTGCGTGGCGGCCAGCCGATCACTGAGCTTGGTGGAGCCGTCGATATGGATGACCTTCGCGGCGCGACCGTCACGGACAAGGCCCCTGGCCGTCAACAGCGCGTGAGTGCGGCGAAAAGTGGCTGCAAACTCTGAACTTGCGGCAATCGTATTGTGAAACGCCAGCACGCTGGACAACCCGTAATCAGCGGCAGCCTGGGTCAGCGCGATCGAGGAGGCGACATGATCGGCGCGGGCTGCACCATCCTCGCCGGCCGCCAAACTGATCATCCGCAGATCCTTGAGCGCTGACGACACCGCGCTATCAGCCACCGCAATGACCGCGACCTTGAACGGTGACAGAATCCCTTGCTCGATAGCGGCCCGGGTGGGCAAGGTGAAGACCTGCCGTCCGTACAACTCAGGGTCATCCATGGAGGCCACCGAACGCCGTCGCGGCTTGCCCCCGCGAGTGCGCGGACCACTGTGCACCTTCGGTGTCGCGGTGAAGAACAGCCGATGCGCCGCGGGGATCAGCCTGTCATCAAGCGCGGCGGCGAACGGCTTGCCCTTGAGCCCCGCAGTCCGGTGCGCCTCGTCGACTTTACTGATCGGACTCACGGAACCGGGCCGCGGATCGTGCGGGAATGCGTCGCGCACATGTAAGCCACACGACGCGGGTACGGCGTAACTACCCGATTAGATCGGACCGCTGGCTTGCTAGGGTATTGACCGACATGGTGCCAGTCGAGCCGATCTCCCACCGGCTCCGTGACCTGGCCGGCAGCGACTAACGTCTACCTGTGGGTCAACGGAATCCACCCCAAAGTTCGACTGGAGCAGAAAACGCCGTGTTTGCTGGTGATGACGGGAGCGCGTGCCGACCACCGCAAGGGGCTGGTCGAGCTCGCCTGCGCATCCGAAAAGTTGATCTTCGATATGACACCAAGTGACTGTCGGAGCCGGCCGGTACCCTCAACCGCGGCCAGAAAGGGTCCGCATCACGGCAGGAGTTTGGCATTGGGTACACGGACGGTGTTCTATTCGTTCCACTACGACCGTGACGTTCACCGCGTCCAGCTGGTGAGGAATATCGGCGCCGTAGACGGAAGCCCCGCTCTCGGATCGCAAGAGTGGGAAACCGTCCGGCGCAACAGCCGGCAGGCGGTAGTCAGCTGGATCGACAAGCAGATGGCGTACAAGCGAGCTGTGGTCGTCCTTATCGGACAGCAGACTGCGAACCGCCCCTGGGTCAAGTACGAGATCGAGAAGGCATGGAACAACAAGAAGCCCCTCGTCGGCGTTCACATCCACGGGCTGTCATCTATGGGGCTCACCGACACCAAGGGGGCTAACCCGTTCGACGCAGTCGCTGGCGTCACGAGCGTGCCGGTCTTCGACCCCACCAAGCATGACTATCTAGGCCGGATCGACACCAAGGCCACCTACGCCTACCTCGCTGCCAACTTGCCTAGCTGGGTGGACCAGGCGAGAGCACGCGCGTAGTGCCTCCAGCGGAATGCCCGTTCTGCGAGATCGTCGACCGCAGCGATCCTGACGTGCGCGAGGTATACCGCGACGCGAATGTGGTCGCCTTCTTCCCGACCGACCCCGCAGTACTAGGCCACACACTGGTGATCCCGCGTCGCCACGTTCCGGATATCTGGAGCTTGCGCACCGAGGAGGCCGCGCAGCTCTCCGCGGCCGTCCTACGACTCGCTGAAGCGATTCGGGCGGCGGTCGTCCCCGAGGGCTTCAACATCATCCAGTCCAACGGAGCGGCCGCTACACAGACGGTTTCCCACCTACACGTCCATCTCGTCCCTAGGAACGATGCGGACGCGATGGGGCCTATCTGGCCGCAAGAGACGGACTATTCCGAGGACCGCAAGGACGATGTGCTCAACCGGGTCAAATCGGCGGTGTCTTCTCTCAAACCCGTCGAGCCGGAGGTGTCACCGGAGGACCGACGCAAGCACCTCGACTACATCCAAGCTGTGGTGACTCGACAGTCGGCGGCCTCAGCGTCCGCGAAGGGGTGGCTGCTTCCTGTTGTCACTGCACTTTTCGGGTTCGCACTCACCCAGCACGTGTGGCTGCTCGCCCTGCTGGGAATGTTCTTGATTGCCGTGTTCGCCTACATCGACGCGAATTACCTCCGCAGCGAGAAGGCTTACCGCGCTCTTTACAACGCGGTAAGCCGCTCCGAACGCATGGTTCCGCGATTCACGCTCGACCCAACGGACGCCCACGAGCCGCAATGCGGCGATGCGCCTGCCGCAGCGAAATGGAAGGTGTTGCGCGACAAGTACCTCCCCCCTCGGGAGGTGTGGACGTCGTGGTCGATCGCCCCTTTTTACAGCGCAATGCTGTTACTCGGTGTCGGAGTGGCCGTCACCGCAGCGTTCACTGCCGATAAGGCTGCGATACCTTTACCGCACGGACCCACGATGACCACGACCGTGGTGAGCACAGTGCCGGCGTCCCCCGCACCTGTACCCGCTCAACCGAAGTCGCCGCCGCCGTGAGAATCGCCGATCTTGCCTTTCGTGGGCAGATACAGCATCGACGAATTGAAGCCGCGGATTCCCGCTACGTACAGCGAGAACGTCTCCGGTTCACGGACCTTTAGCCGGTCACGTAACGACATTCTCAGTATTCGCCAAAATTATTGCTGGGCAGTTGGTTACGCCAACTATCGACGAGCGAAGCGTCGTTGATCTGATCGCGGCGAGTTCGCTAGTCGGGCATCGCGTCATCCAGCAGCATCTTCTTCGGCGACGCGCTCCAGGACGTCCTCGATCGTCTCGTGCGGCTGCATGACGGTGTCCCAGAGCCCTATCGGGCGCTCTTCGCGCGCAACGTTGGGATTGTCGGCGTATTCGAGGCTGGAGTCCTCGAAGGCTTTGAACTGGTAGATGGCGGCGTTCATGTGAATCGGATTGAACACCCCGATCTGGTTGAGCAGCTTGAAGTCCTCGACGCTCAGGCCGGTGACCCGCTCGAACAACAGGCCGTCCACGCCGAGGATGATGTCCTTGAGTGCCTGCTCCCGGACCTGGGTGACGTACATGAACACCGGGATCTTGGCGAGCAGCTTCTGAAGCTTCTCGCGGATCTCCTTGCGGCGCTTGGCGGTCTCGGACTGCTCCCGTTTCTGTTCACGGTTGAGCTTGCCGTCGTCGCTTTCCCGTTTGGCCTTCTTAAGCAGCTTCGAGGAGGTGACGACCTGCTCCGCGGTCTGCGCCAGGTTGCGGAAATCCTCGATCCGGCCGAGGGCCTCCAGCAGATCGGGGTGGTCGAGCAGCTTGGTGAGGGTCTGCTCGTTGATGTTGACCAGCAGGGGCGAGTTCCACCGCTGCGCGAGCGCGGTCGCGCCGATGCCGGTGGTGGCCCAGTTCAGCACGTCGGCGGCGTCGAGTTCGGTCATCATGCCGCCAGCGAAGGCGAAGATTGGCAGATAGTTCAGCAGCTGGCCGATAGCTTCCTGCGGTGTCGTATCCCCGAGGGCGCCCAACCGCATGCCGTACTCGCCGACCAGGGTCAGGGCCCGGTTCGGATCGAACTCGAAGACGTACACCGGGTCCTTGAGCACCTCCACGGTGCCGTCCGGGAGGCGCTTTGACCACGGCGACTGCACCCGGAACGCGGCCTGGAAATAGGTTTCCGGGGACCTAAGCGAGCGCAGCATGAGGATCGCGCCCCATTCGCGCACCGTCACCCCGGTCATCAGCTTGCCGCAAGTCAGGGTGATCGACCCAGTGCCGGTCTTGGCAGCACGGTTGATGGCGTCGGTCACAGGGGGCTTGGCCTCCTTCCCCATTCCGACCCCGCTGCCGGCGGCCACCACGACCTCGAAAGTAGAGAAATACGGGTGCTTCTGCAGGGCGTCGCGCATGGCGAAGCACGCGGCCACGTCGTTGAGATACCAGACCGAATGCGTGATGGCGCGTGCAAACACCGGCGCCTGGTAGGGGAACGGCGGCTTCTGCCCGCCGACGATCTGCAGCTTCATCTGCTCGGGCAGCGTCCCGCGCAGCATCTCGAGGAACTCGAACACCCGGTTGGGATCCTCGAACAAATAGGCCCCAGGAGCGGTGGAGGTGGATCTCGGTACGACCTTCTTGGCCCTGAAGTATTCGTTGAGGGAGAAGCCGTCGAATTCCCCGTCGGCAGCCCACCTTTCGGCGTCCCCGCCGATGTCGTAGCTGAAGATCTGCATCCCCGGCAGGTCGATGTAGGGATTGGATTCGGCAGCAATGTCCCAGCGTTCCTTCTCGCGCTGCTCGTCGACGTAGGTCCAGTTGAAGATCTGATCCTCGGTGAACTCACCGTTGGTGATCGCGCGAAACGGGGTTCCCGACAGGTACAGGTAGTGGTGGCTAGACAGACCCAGATCGTCCTCAGTGACCGAGTCGTCGGGCTCCTCGGCCTCGGCGATCTCGGCGTCGGTCGGGTCGTACAGCTCGCGAGCCGAATCGCGCCAGGCTCCAAAGTGATATTCGTCAAGGACGATGACATCCCAGTCGATGAGGTGGATTACCTCGTTGTGCTGCTTGATGTTCCCGTCCGCGGTTCTGCCGCGCATGTCCTGGAACGAGGCGAACCAGACCACCGTCTCGGGGGCGTCGGCCGCGCCGTCGCGGTCCTCCGGCGAGGACTCCCGGTCCACGAATCGCCAGCCCTCGAAATCGACGTGGGTGAGCAGGTCCTCTTTCCACGCGGTCTGGACCACAGGTTTGTAAGTGAGCACCAGGATGCGCTTCCAACCCATTTCACGGGCGAGTTGGTAGGTGGTGAAGGTCTTACCGAAGCGCATCTTGGCATTCCACAGGAACCGCGGGGCGTGGGCGTCTTCGGCGTGTGAGCGGAAGTAACCGGCGGTCTGGGCAACGGCCTCCTCCTGCTCGGGCCGCATTCCGAAGTCCGCGGTGCGGGTGCCGTCATAGGGCTTGCCGTTGCGCACTGCGACGATGGCGGCCTGGACCTCTTCGGGGGTTGCCTCGAACCATTCGGCATCCTTGCGGATCCCTTTAGCGACCAGGGCCCGGTGGACGTCGTGGTCACGGAAGGCGCTGCCATCGTTGCGCCGGGCCTCTATGTCCAGCAGCAGCGTCACCCCTTCAAGGTGCGGGAAAGCGGTGCCAAGCTGCTGCTTGATGCGCTGTAGCACTTCGGCTTTCGTTGTATCGCCGACTTTGATCAGACCCGTTCCGCTGGAGTGGGTGCCGCCGACCGTGCGTTCCCACCGCTGGGCATCCTTACCGGGCAGCGTGTAGGCGTAGATCCGGCGGGCGACACTGCCCGAGCCGACGGTCTCGACCTCTTCCGGCGGCAGCGTCGTCTCCTCGGCGGCGGTCACTCCTCGTCCTCGGAGGTGCCTTCGTCAGCTATTCGATACTTCACGCCGCCAGGGCGGTGGGAAGCGGGGATCGGGGAGTCCAGGGAGAGAATCGGCTCCCGCGGGTGGATGGTTCGGTCGATGTAGTCGCGCTCGTCGTCGGTGAGCCCGAAATTGTTGTACAGATCCTCGTCGGTCCACCGCTGCTTCATATCAAGCATCGGGACGAACTTGAATCTGTCCGGCGTGACGTCCTGGGTAACTTTCCGCTGCAGCACGAGGAAACGCGCGAACTTGCCCGCCAGGTAGTAGGCGAAGTTCGCCGTCTCGTCGGCGGTGTCGAACATCCCGGCGATCAAGTATGTCTGGGTGCACGCCGACCCGGGAGCGACTGCAATCGGCTCGCCCAGAACGTAGGAGACATCACGGCCGTGGCCGTCGCCCGCTTTGGGGATCAATACTTTCCAGCGGTCGATCCATTGGTGGTTACGCTCAATCTGATCGGGCCTGCTGTATCCGACCCGGTTGCTGTAGATCAGTGGGATACCGCCGGGGAAAGGCTCGGGAACGCTTCCCGCATAGTTCGAGAACATATTCAACCCGAAAGGCTTTCGGACCGAGCACACCTCGGCGACGGTTTTGCTCGTCTTCGCCCGAACCTTGTCGACGATGGACATGGCGCGGTTGTCCCGGACGAGAACACCATCACCTGCACGAAGATCACGCACCAGCGTGGAGAGGATCACGCCATCTATCCGCGTGGAGAATTCGCAGTCGCCGTCGTGCTCGCGGTCCCAGAGAAAGTAGGAAACACCGCCTTTGATCTCGACGCCGGGAAAGCAGTCAAACAACTTGGGGTTGTCGACCAACTTGGCGAGGTGACGATCGGCAATCATCTTGTCGCGGAACTCATCGAGCCCCTTGCCGCCGGCGAACCAGCGCGACGGTGTGATCATCAGCAGGTAGCGGGGGTTCATCGAGATGGCCATCTCAACGAATCGGTGGTAAATCGTCGAGGCGGTTGCGCCGTAGCCTTCGGTGGAAAGTTGGTATGGGGGGTTGGTGACGATGATGTCGAACTTCATGTCCTTCATTTCTTTCGTCGGGTACGCGTCGTGGATGAACGAATACGCATGGTTCTCGCGAGCTTCGCGCTCAAGGCTTTCCGGCGCACCGCACACGGTGCAGCGGCCTCGGATGAACCTGTGCGGAGCCGCGACGAAAGGCAAATTCCCGTCCGGGTCGTCGAAACGAACCACCGACAGCTCGCTAGAGGCGTCGCGAGCGCAGTACACGCTGCGCCGCGAAATCATCCCGGTCATCTGGGTGATCGACGTACCGAAAAGCATGTCGCGGTAGATGTGCTTGCGACGCTTGTCGAAGTCGGGTTCCCACTCCTCGAGCCCGGCGAGAAGGCGGGAGGCGATCTCGCGGAGGAACACCCCGGACTTACAGCACGGGTCGAGCCAGCGGTAATTGGGCTCGCTCCACACGTGGGCCGGAAGGATGTCGAGCATCGCACGCGCCACCCTGGGTGGGGTGGGAACCTCGTCGTTGGACAGTTGCGCCAGGCAGTCGAGAATGTCTGGCACATGGTTGCCGAATCGCCGGTGCAGGACCTCTGTCATCGCCTCTTCCCCTTAGCCGCCAACGGCTTCGGATTGGCAGCCAGTTGCGCGTAGTGCACCGGAATCTCGTCACGTTGCGGCTCATCTGGCAGCACATCGAACAGATCGAGCTGCGAGTCCAGCGCCGGCTCCTCCAGGGTTGACCACTTCCGCAAGAAGGTGCCGGCCGCGCCCGGCTGGTAGGAGACCAGTTCGATCACCTGGGCATCGGCGAGGGTGTCGGCGCGCACGATGTTGGTGGTGAGGATTGCGTCGACGGCCGACCAGAATCCGGCGGTTCGGGATGCCGGGTCGCCAATGTGAGTGGCGATGACGGAGCGCATATGCCGGCGGGAGTCGGTCACGTTTTCGGGGTCGATATCGATGCCATAGATCGAGGCCAGACAGCGAAGGATCCGGTGCTCGTACTCCTCGCCGCGATACCGGGCAGGAGCCACCGCTGCCAGTTTGCGGCGCAAGATCTCGACCAGGAAGTTGCCGTGGCCTGCGGCCGGCTCGAGGAAGGTTTTGTCGAGGTTGTCGGGAGCTTCCTCGCTGGGGAACATGTCCGGTACGAGGTCAAGCATCGCGGTGACCTCACGGTGGTGGGTGTAGACCTCGGCGAGATCCCGCACGCGGTTGCGGTTCTTGATCTGCTCCGGGCCGGCTTGAAAAAGCGTAGGGGCAACACCCTCGCTGGTCTCCGTCACCGCTGCCTCACCTCCGTACTGGTCCAGCTTACAAACAAGCAGGTCAAACAGGTCCGATAGTTCTAGTTGATTCCATTGAGGAGCTTGCCGGCTTCTCTCTGGCGCAGATTTCGGACGTTGGACCGAGACGCTTCGAGTCGTCGCTCAGCTTCAGAACGAGCAAGCCGCTCTGCGGCCAGGGCGGCACGCAACGTCTCGTTCTGCTGTCGCAGTTGTTCCCTGTCATCTTCGACCCACGTCCCATCAGGGTCGCGGAGCTGACCGAGCAGGTCGGCAACCGTTCGTGACAACGAACTGTTCTTTTCCCGGAATGTGCGCAATTGCTGCTCGGCGAAGAGCGCTCGCTCGCGCCAGTTCGCTTCCTCGATGGGATCGGATGCGGGGGCGTCATTCAGGGGCGACGCTTTCATGCGGGTCTCTGCCTGCGCGATGAGTTTCCGGGCGTGCTGGTTCTGATAGAGGAAGGTTCGCGAACAGCCCGCCAGGGCGGCGAGATGAGACTTGTCGATCTCAGTCACCTTCTGTTTGAGCAGCCGCTTCAACGCCTGCTCGACACTGGCCACCTTCGTCCGAGAATCCTTCTTGCGAACAGCTATCGCCGCTTGTGGTGGACCGGATCTTTGCGTCATGCAGCCCCCTCGCCTTCTGATTCGATCTGCGGGATTTCGGACGGGTCAGCGGTTGTGGCCCGTACGGTGAGGTCGATGAGGTCCGATGCCCGCCAGCCGCGGTTCCAGATTGGGTCGAAGAAGTCCTGGTACGGGTTACGCAAATCGACGTTCTTCGCCTGCTCTAGGAGCCCCAGGGTCGACAGCGCCTTCTCAAGGCCGGCGATCGCCATCGACGAGTTTTGGAATAGTTGGTATACGTAGGCGCGTGAGGAGTCATCGGGTGCGTTCTCTGCGTAGGTCGCCCACCGTTCCTCCTGGCGCTTCCAGTAGGCATAGTCTGATCCGGTCAGGACGAAGTCCTCGCAATCGTTGCAACGCAGTCCCTTTGGGCAGTCAGCGCCGCCGACCACGGGCTTGAATGTGCAGAGTCCGCCTTCGGTCGGCAGTGCGGCGATGTCGATCAGCTTGCGGTGGATGGTGGCTTCGGTCATCGGGTCCGGCGTCCGGACAAGTTCGCCTGGTGCGCTGCTGCCCGGGCCCTTCACCCACACTTGCTGCAAGTAGGGCTCGATCTTCGACGACGAGATGAGCGTGTAGTGCTCTGACATCCGTTCGGATACATGGCCGAGTATCTGCTTGACCACGACCATGGGGGCGCCGGCATCGACGAGCCGTGTTGCAAGGGTGTGCCGGGCTTGATGACTTACATGCCCAGGCAGCTCGATATCGCTTAGCCATTTCTTAAAGCGGTTCTGGAAGGTCGCAATTGCTATCGCGTTCAGGAAGTTTGGGTTCTGTGAGGCGGTCGGGAATAGTGCGATTTTCTGCGCTGTCTTCGCGGCGGGAGCGGAACCGTGCTTGAGGCGATACCTCTCGGCAGTCTTCTTCTGGCGTTCACGGATGACCAAGAACACGTCATCGGGTATCAGAACGCCGTAGTCGAGCTGGTTTACCTTCGTCATGTCGAACCACGCGTATTTGCGACCTAGGTGCTCACTCACGCAGTCGTAGCGGAGATTGACGACTTCACCGATCCGCCGCCCCACCCGGATCTGAATAAACCAGATGTCCTCGATACCCAGGTCATTGGGGTCTCGAGCGGCAAGCAGTTTCATGTTGGTAGGCGAGATGAGGTGTTCGAACACGTCATCGCTCAGCGGCCTGGGCCGTTTTGAGTGCCGCAGCTTTCCTTCCGGAAAGGCGAGCATGAACTCCCGACGCAATCCGATGGAGTCTGCCACACCGCTGTCCAGGGCGAAGCGCATGAGCCGCCTCAGTCCGTTGAAGGTCAATGACTTGCTGAGTTCTGTGGCGATACTCGGCTGACCATCTACTAGGTAGAGGCCGAGTTGCGGCTCGCTGTTCTGTGCACGGCGAGTTTGATCAGCGACAAAAGCCCTACCGATGTCTTCAGTGAGCTCCGTGGCGTCCGCGCCACCCTGTGGGACCGCCCATTCCAAGTAGGCGCCGAGGGTCACCGAGCAGCGCCTAAGCTGTTCCAACGTCGATTGGGTTCGGGGGCGATCCGGGGAGTCGAAAATCGAGGCAATCAGATCCCAGGTGAGTGTGCGCAGCCAATCCTGGGTAATGACCCTGAGGTCGAACGGTGACCGGCGGTCCTTGAGGCGGAAGCCCCAATGAATTGGATCGATGTAACCCAGCTCACGGCTCTCCGCACGGGTGACATGCACTGGTGCGCAGTGACTCTGCATCACGGCGATCATCACATCGCAGACTTGGCCGTACTTCGGCCAGCGTTTCTGGTGCTTCTTCTTGCCGTGTCCAGGTGGACGCTTCGTGGTGTCGATTTCCATGATCGACGCGACGCATTTTTCTTCAAGGCCTTCAATCAGCGCCCGGAGTACTCTCGGGGGCCATTTTGTTGGTCGTGGTGACGACGCGTTGGCGAAGAGTGCGTACCGGATTTCAGCGGCGGCCAGTGGCGGCAGGCCTGCAAGAGAAACAATGCCACTACCCGAAGTGTCTAGGTGTCCAGGGGCATTGAGAGGGCTGGCTTGTTGGCGCCATTGCGGTTCTGGTATCTCGTTCTGTTCCGCTGTGATCTGTTCGCTCCGGTGTCTGTCGCAGTACACCTTGCTTGCTGCTGTGAGTTGGCAGTCCGGGATGTCGCATAGATATCCGTAGTTCTGATCGCGGCCGTCAAACCTGATTGGTTCGGCGCGAAGGTACTTAGGGAAATTCGTTGCCGCAGTGAGCTCTTCGAATCGCTGTAGTGGGGACAGCTTCATGAATGCATCGATACTAGAGACGAGCGGTAGACGCTCGGCAGCAGGCGCCATAAGTGCCGTGTCGTCGTATGCGAGGTTGCTGGTTGCACTCATGCGCCGTTCCTGCCCCACACACGTTCCAAGGAGTCGCTGACGAGATCACTGGCCGCGAGGTGGAGATAGGTTTCCTCAACGGTCTTTGCGCTCGCCCAACCGCCGGCCTTCGCGGTCAGCGCGGGCATGCCGCTCGCCTCGGTTAACGAAGTCGCCCACGTGTGACGGAAAGAGTGCGGGCGTACCTTTCCCGCCCCTGCCCGTTTTCCGGCCCTCGCCAACATCTGCCTCACCCCGTGGGTTGAAAGCGGCATGCCAATGTCGTTCTGCAACTGCACCAGTACGAGATTGCTCGTCGCTAATCCACGAAGCTGAAAGTATTCTTCGGTCAGATACTCCAAGTAGGTTTCGACCATGGCCGGGCTGGCGTAGCGGACGCTGCCGCCGCGGATAACGCCATCTTCTAGCCGGGCTGGCTGAACACGTTTGGCCCGTGCCCGATTGGGGTTTGAACGCTTGACGATGTGGAAATGAGCGAGCCGCTCTTCACCGCACTCATGGTTGGCCCGCAAGTGCAGATCTGAATGGTGTAATCCGCACAGTTCGCCAACTCGTATGCCGGAGTCGTTCAACCATGTCACGATCATCCGATCGCGGGCCGTGTTGACGCAGTCCATCAGTGCAGTCGTCACACCGTCGGGCATGAGCCGAGGGTGACGTCGCGAAGGTGCCGCCGGCGCAAGCGGATTGGCTTGCACGTCCTGTCCAGAGACGTGGGCGAGGAACTGCTTGTCCTTCAAGGAACGGGTTGGCAACCGGCTCTCAGTGAGTTGGCTTTTCAACCCCCCATTGATCGGCTCACGCGACGTGACATCGAGGTAGTAGCCCTTCAGGACCGCCGCGCGGATTTGCAGCGCCGACGCGCTGAGTGGCCCGTCCAGCCACGGAGATCCCAATGGGCCGGCCTGCTCGGCACCGCACAATGCCATATATCGACGGAGGTCCTCGAGGCTCACTGTTTCCTCAGACGCGTTGACGGCCTTGAGCCACCGGAGGTGATCAACCAGGTGGTAGGCGTACGTGCGCTGGGTCCCTTCGGAAAAGGTCCTCAGCCAGCGGTCGCTGCGAGCATGGATCTTGGCGGTGCCGGCGTCGAATATCGAGAAGCTCTGCGAATGGTCCTTGTGGTTCGCGGCCTGGACGAAGTACTCCAGCGTTCCCGAGTGCATCCACCCCCCTTGACACGTCCAGATTCAGTCACCCTCATCGGGTGTCGTGAACAGTACCTTCGAGGTGTGTGACACAGCCTCATTTCCCCGTGTTGGCGTACGTGTCGCACAGCGTTAGCGCGAGAGGAAAAATCGAACACGGTGACCTCCCACGCCGCCATCCCCTCGGCATGGGCCGCAGCGATGACCGGCAACGACTGATACGTACAAAACACCACCCCGACACCAGACACCTCGTGACGCCATTCAATGAGCTTATGAGGTGACGTCGTGCTGGCAATGGACAGCTCGCCGCTGCGGATGTCCTCGGTGTCGCGTAGGTGCGCTGAACACACCGCCAGCGCGTCGAACACAAACGGCGCCTCACGCCGCCAAGTGCGGTAAGTCTGCTCCAGCAAGCCGAGGGTGGGAAAAACGACCAGCACGGCCGCTGGCCCATCAGGAAGCAGCTTTGCCGCCGCGTGGGCGGCCATCAAAGTCTTCCCCGTGCCACATGCGGCGACAACAAGGGCACGCTCCTCGTCGACGTCGATCGCTGTCACCGCGTCGCGCTGGTAAGGGCGCAGGCGCAAGCGGCTGCTACGCGCGGCCATACTCGCAAGTCCTTGTCAACTGTAAGTAGCTGCCTCGTCGGCTCTTTGGCAACAGTGAGAGTCTGCTACGTGTCCTGATACCACTGGCGCATCTGCTGGTTTGGCACCTGCGCCATCTACGATAGCTGGCCGGGAAGCTGTTGCGCAGCGTCCACGTCTCCAAATGCGCATGGACGCTGACCACCGCCGAGGTCATCACGCTCAGCCACAGACCAGCCGCCGCACCCGGATCTCCCCGCGGTGATGTCGATGAACGGGCCGGACGGGAAGGGTGCGCTGGGTGGGCTGCTCTGCGCCTGTCGGTGTCACCTGCGAATCACCTTCGGTTGGTCGGCACTCCTATTTCGGATTACCGATACGTTCCTAGTCGGGGCTGGCCCGATAGCGTCCCCACTCGGTACGTAACTCCCGCGACATTCCAACGGCTACGGCACCGCACAAAACGCCAAGCGCCGCCCGCAGGACACCCGGCTCGCCCGCGAACCAGTGGCCACCCACCGACGACCATGCACCCCACGCGAAAAGCGCCGTGCCGAACAGACACGTTAACGCCTTATAGAGGTGGATGTTCGGCAACGAGAACCCGCCCTGGCCATCACGAACCCTCGGCTTCTTCGCCTTCATATGTTCATCCTCTCAGGAGCCACCGACACGTGCGCTTTGCCGCTTTGCCCCGTGCCAGACGCTGGGTGTCGGCGCAGCCGGGGCTGCGACCGACAAAGACCACCATTGACGCCGGGGTTGTTTGTTTAGACAGTGAAGGTGGGCGACAGCGCGGCGTCCAGCACGTGCTGGTCCCTGGTGGCGATCGTGAGGGATCGCCGTAGCGCTTGGGCAACAATCATGCGATCGAACGGATCGCGGTGCTCCCATGGCAATCGCGCGGCAACGATCGCGTCCGCGGACTCGATGGGAAGCTCGCTGATGCTCATGTCTGCAAGGACTTCAGACCAAGCACCTAGCAGCGGGTCACCGTCGAGACGGCCAAGTCGGGTCTTTATACCGATTTCCCAAGCCGACGCCGCCGAGACATGGAGTTCGATGATGGGATCTGAAAGGTGCTCGACAGCAGCCGGTTTGATCTTCTCAGGCGATGTCACAAGCCAGATGAGCACATGGGTGTCGAGGAGGATTTTCTTCAACTGCCAGCCGCTTCCCAGTGCTGGAGTTCCGACTCAGGCAGAGGGTCATCAAAGTTGTCCGCCACGGCGATCCCAGGCAGTTGACCAAAGGTTC
Organism: Mycolicibacterium obuense; assembly: GCF_055397605.1. Taxonomy (NCBI): domain Bacteria; kingdom Bacillati; phylum Actinomycetota; class Actinomycetes; order Mycobacteriales; family Mycobacteriaceae; genus Mycobacterium; species Mycolicibacterium obuense. The sequence goes on from NZ_LC872746.1 coordinate 62,868, forward strand.
GCCGCACGGGTTTCACAGGCTCAAGTCGTGCGACGGGTCGGCCGTGGCTGGTGATGGTGATCGCAACACCGGTGCGTTCAACTTCGGCAAGCAGCGCATTGAGCCGGTTCTTGGCCTCAGTGCTGGTGACCGTGGTGGGGGTCGACATATCTGCATCGTATACCAACTGGGCCTAGTCGCGCTAGTAGCGCTAGCCCGACTAGTTGACATAACGGAGCTTATCGGCAAATGCCTTGTGCGGCAAGGAGATTGGGCTTAGGAAATTGCCAGAGTTGGCTGTCCGTATTATCCGGCACTATGCCAGACCATGAGGCAGGTCGGACCCAAGGGCGCGAAAAGGGCCGCCCCGAGGGTTCTGCCGCAGAGGCCCAAAGACGGCGGTTGCCAGTCCGCGCTGAGCCCCGTGTCAGCATTACTCGGCCAGTGCTCTCGAAGCCCTTAAAACCACTGCCCTACAACAGATTACGGTTCAATACGTCACTGTGACAAAAAGGTAGGCCCGCGGGTTATCCACAACGGGTATATACTGAATATCTCGACAACATATATCAGGAGGTACGGTGACGAAACGGCTGATCGACTTAGACGATGATCTCCTGGCTGCAGCACAGCGTGAACTCAAAACCGCGGGCGTTTCCGACACTGTTCGGATGGCACTTCAGCAAGCGGCAGCCACCTCGGCACGGACCCGCCAGGTCGCGTGGTTGCAGTCAGGCGCGCTCGAAGACATGGCGACACCCGAAGCGCGTGCGAACGTATGGCGCTGATCGCGCGCTACGTCATCGACACCAGCGCGGCCGCGCGGATGCTGTCGGCGCCGGTCGGTGCTCGGCTGGCGCCATTAATAGAGGCCGGCCTGGTCGCAACGACTGCGCAGCTGGACGCCGAAGCGCTATACAGTGCGCGTAGCTCCGAAGAGTACAAACAACTTTGGTCTGATCGGCGGTTGGCGTATGAGTATCTGCCGACAGGTGACGAACAGTGGCAAGCGGCACTGGACGCTCATCGCGCGCTGGCGCGGACGGGCCAGCATCGGTCGGTCGGTATGGCGGATCTGCTGATTGCGGCGGTCGCTGCGCATCACGAGGTCACCGTCATTCACTACGACTCCGACTTTGAGACGGCCGCCGGCGTAATCCCCTTCGAACAGCGGTGGGTTGTGGAACGAGGCACCGTCGACTGACGGCGCGCTGGGCACGGGCGCGACAAGATCACCGACTCCACCGACGAACTAGAACAGGGCTCTCCGCGGCTCCATCCGCATAGCGTCAGATTGGGCAGTCGATGAGGTATCCTGGTGGGCAACGCCATTGCGCGAAGGCGGACTCCCTCGGTCGCGTTGCAGCTCCCGCCCGCATCGGGTACTGCTACCGAAGATCATTTCCGAGGACCAGGCTCATCGGGTCACGCGCTCCCAACAAAGATCGCGCGTTGTTGATGTGGGCGACTACGGGCAAATGTCTTTGAAGGGACTCGTGATTTCCATGGCATCTTCAAATGCGCGCAAGCGGGCCGCGCGGGCACACCAGCGACGTTTCCCGGGCACACCGTATCCGGTGGCGTTGCGTGCTGTTTCCCACGCCCAGAATGCCTTACAGGTCGTCATCGGCGTAGCCGCTGGTCGCCCGCGCTGGCTTGACATCGAGGAAGCTGCCCACGGAGGCGAGGGCCCACATATGGCGGTCATCGGCTCGTCCACCGTTGGACGTAGCCGAGTGATTGATCTGATGACAACCTCGTTGGCCGAAAGGCCGCCGCATCGTGGGGTTGAGGTTCTGGCGGCACGAGGAAGAATTGGACGTATCAACAGCCTGATAGATGAGCGATCTCGGTTCTTAGAGCAGTGTGGTGTCAGGGATTTCGCTGAACTACACAGCAGGAACAGCGCTGGTGAAAGCCGGGACCTCGGAGACGACGGCCGTGCGGTAGTCGTGATTGTCGACGGTGATGACGTGATCGACGGTTTTGCGCCAGTTGAAACGAAGGAAGGCTATGCGACGCGGGCGGGAGCCGAGGAGGCGTTCGCCGCGCTCAATCGCATGCTGCGGCAGGGCCGCAGCCTGGACATTCACACTGTGCTCAACGTCCGACAGATCGAGGCAAATCCCTGGCTTGGAACCGCGGCAGGGTGCATTTCTAGCATCGTGGAAGTGGACGATCGCGGGACGGCCGCTACCTGGCGAAGCGTGAGCGTTCCCCGCGCCCCGATCAATGTGGTGTTGACGATGGACAACGAAGGAAGGGAATCGTGATGCCGACGTCATCACCAGGGTCACCAGATGCGTACCAGCAGATTGGTGCCCAGTATGTCGCGTCTATGCGTGATGATCTGTTGGCAAAGGTGTTGGAGCAGGCCCGGTTTGGGTCGCTCGATCCGGAGTGGCGCAGTAGTGTCGTGCTCCCAAAACAGCGACTGCACCCGCACATGGTCACAGACGATGACCGGGCAGTGGTGATGGAAATCCAGCAGCTGCCGCGCCAGCCTTGGGAACCCAGCCAGGCCGCTTGGCGGGTAGCGCTCAACGCATGGTTCATTGCCCAATTCGGGATCAACGAGCGAGCACGGGTACGCAGCGCTCACACGCAGGTCACGCTACTCGAAATGCAGGGAATGACAGCCATGTCGAAATTCACTGTCGCAGGCCTGACCGGGACCTATACCGACAAAACGGTGCTCGAAGAGCTGACCTCTCTCCCCTACACCGAGCTGCACGACCCCAACACCGCGGTACACAAGGCTCAGCGCGATGAACTGATCGCGAGCTATCTGGCCGGGCTCGATGATGCCGGGATTAGCAATGACTGGGCTGAGTGGCTTCGGGCGCGGTCAGAAACGTGGGGCAATCCCATGCTGCAGAACAAGTGGAACATCATGCTGAACGGCCCAACCCTTCGGAGAATGTGGCGACTGCCGGAGTACTGGCGAAGCATGGAGTAAACCCCCCATCGTGACCAGCCCATCCCCTGGTCGGCAGGAATCGACAGCAGGTGTAGAAAGATGTAGAAACAAGTGTTAGCGTGAGGTTATGTACGAGACGATGGAGTTCGGCCGGCTCATCCGAACCCTGCGCGAGAAGCAGGGTTTCGCGCAGGCTGACGTTGATCGACGTGGGGGTCCGAGCCGACAGATCATTGGCGAGTTGGAGAACGGCCACGACCTTGCGCCCTCCGAGGCAACGCTACGAAAGCTTGATGAATCCCTTGACCTTCCGTCTGGCTTCTTACGCAGCGTCTTGATATGTAGCGGACCTCCCACCTCAGAGTATTTCGACAGGGCGCGTGCACGCGGAGTTCCGCCGGAATACCTAGCGCTGCATTGCGATAGCGGAGAGGAGATGGAGTGGCCTGGCACGCTTCTCGTCGGTGGTTTCGATGGTCTCCAGGACCGACTGCTCGACGCCGGCAAGTCGCTGCTCATCGACGTCAACGCGTTCCCCCAGGGAGACGCGGAGTCTGGTGCTGGATACCACTTTATTCGTCGCTGGTCGGAACGGTTCGCCGCTGCGGATGACGTGCGTTCGACGACCCCGCGGGCGGGGATCTTCAATCGTGGTGTTGTCGATGCGTTGCCAACGATCGATACGTTGCAACAGGCGCGCAAGCTTCTGGAAACTGTGCAGTGCCACGCCAAGTCGCGCCAGGCCTGCAGGGTACCGCTCATTGTAAGCGACTCGGCCAGTTCAACATTCCCAGCGACGTCCACCCTGCCTCACACCACCCTCATCCTCTCAAACGTTACGGAGACGCCATCCGGACTGGATCGTCTGGCGAACATACTCACTGGCGAAATACAGCGCCGAGAGAGCATCTTGAACGCCGTCGGATATCCGGATGGAAGGGCAGGTTCGGAGCTCGATGCCGCACTAGCTGCGCTGTTCGTAGCGTATGTGGCGTTTTCGACCGAGGTGTCCGCATTCGATGTGTTGGATCGGATAGCGCTGCGCGGACCTGGCCTGTTTCCGACTACGGACGTCCAGCTGGCGCGGTGGGTGCAGCAGGAGGAGCAGACCGAGTCTGGCGACGGCAGCACTGCCGATGACGCAGCACTGGATGGACGAATTGCTCTGCTCTGGAGCAAATTTCGGAGCGCAGTAGGTTTGACATCTGACTACGGTCCGCGCCCCGACATCGAGGCCCTGTACGGCTACCTCGGGGAGGCACTACGCCAGCGTCGAGAGATCGTTGATGTGGTGTTGCCATCAGGGGGCGAGGGCGCTCCTACGCGGTCGGAGGTGACGGTGTGGTCACTGAGGGACGTTGTACGCACGATGCCGGGGATATTGCTCTATGACAGCCAGCGGTTCAAGTCGCTTCCTGCGCTGTGGCAGTGGAGCTGGGAAGAGAACAATCCGGGTGCTTACTACTGGCATGTGACCAGCGATGCCGCTGTTCGAGCCTGTGCCCATCGGGGCGCGAGGGCGGTGTACGTCGGCGCCGACATGGATGGGCTGATTGGACGACGGTTTACCGACCTGGCGCCCGGTGAAGCTGTGCTGTCACATCGTCGGAGTTTTGAGAGAGGTTGGCTTGCGGTGCTGACCTTGGCTAAATCGCATGGACTGGAGTCGCATCCGGTGTTTCTTCCCGAAGGCGGGAACGGGTAGTACCCGACGTGCCAGGTGCGATTCGCCAGATACTTGATCACCGACATGCACTTGCAGCGGCATGTTGCTTGGGTGGAGCAACTTTCGCTTCACTGAGTGAAGCCTGTGCCCCACAATGGTGGATGTGACAGAAACCAAGTACGCCCTGGTGACCGGAGGTTCGCGCGGAATCGGAGCGGCGATCGTCGTCCGGTTGGCCGCGGCAGGCTATCACGTCGCTTTCACCTACCTTAGCAATGAAACCGCCGCGGTTCAGGTCAAAGAAAGAGTGCATGCAGCAGGCGGTAGCGCCTACCCCGTGCAAGCTGACCTGACGGACATTGCTTCGGTCGAGAAACTACTTGCGGCAATTCCGAATTCGGATGTTCCACACTTAGATGTTGTGGTCAACAACGCCGCGATCCTGCCACCGGTGGCCTTGATCGAGGACACCGCTTTCAGCGTATGGTCCGACAACTTGATGATCACGGCCACCGCCCCGTTCCTGATTATCAAGCACGTGATCCCCTATCTACGGCCGGGGGCATCGGTCATCAACATCTCCACCATCAACGCCAGCACCCATCCGGTCGAAGGCGTATCCGCTTATGCGGCAGGGAAGGGCGCTTTAGAGCAGCTGACCGCGATTGCGGCAATCGAACTTGGACCACGCGGCGTCACCGTCAACGCTGTCAGGCCCGGAGTCACCGATACCGATATGCAGCGGACAGTCAACGCAGATCCGTCTGCGCTAGCGCAGATTGCCGAGGACACCCCCATGCGCAGAGTGGGACAACCAGAAGACATTGCTGACGTTGTAGCGTTCCTGGCTAGCCCGCAGGCCCGCTGGGTCACCGGACAGACCATCACCGCATCCGGCGGACTTTAACCTCCTCCTGTAAGCCCAGTTCAAGCAAGCACACAGAAACTCGCTCATGACGTTCCTGAACCCAAGCACCGTATGGTCGCCTCTCCAAAAATGTCGGTGACACAACACGATTACGAGCGTTATGCTGCAGGCATGGTCCAGCACACGCCGGGGGCCACACCGCAGTTTGACTCCCACACAGCTCTAGGACATCTCCACTCGACGTGCCTAGACGACACCGGTATCACGATCCGCAGATGGCGACAGGATGATGCTCGTCGTGTACGCGATCTTCTCGATACTGACACAGACACCTTGTGGATAGAGCAGTTTCACGCCCTCCACGGGCCCGACCAGGACGGCCCGGATTGGCGACGCACTCTGGTCGCCGTCGACAGCTATAACCGTCTTCTCGGGTGCGCATCGATCGCAGTGAATACGTTGCATAGCAGTCGATTTCCGTGTGCCATCGATGTCCATCCTCGGTTCCGACGCCGTGGTCTCGGCGCGGCCTTGCTGGATGCCATCAAGCAGGCGCGTCCTGACGATCTACCGCTGTCTACCAAAGTGCGGACAGCGAACACTGCGGCAATGGGCTTCTTAACGAAGGCGGGCGCCGCGACTTACGCGCGTTGCCTCAATGTCGTGATCGACCCCAACGATCCTGCCGTAATGCGCTGGGCCAGCCGACGACACAAGGCAGGCAGCCATTCGATGAATCTGCAGGACAAGGACCCTGAGTCACTCAGCAAAGTCTTTGAGCGGCAATACATGTGGATTCATCAGCGGTGGTCTCCCGTCGGCGATCTCGACCTACTCACCGAGGTTGCTGCTGCTGAGATCAATGCGATCGACGCCAACGCCAGTTCCGGTGTCTGGCACGACGGTGAGATTGTTGCCGTCGCGTTTGCCTTCCCTGTGCCGAACGAACCGGTCCTGGAGATCGTCGCGGAGACCACAACAGAGCGTCAGCCGTGGGGTACCGAGTTCCTTGCCGAGGCAGTCGCCGCCACACTCCGTGTGACCCGGCGTCGCAACTGCCTTCTACGGTTTGACGGTCACATGTCCGATCCTCACTTGCATCCCGTCCTCTCTGCGCTACCTTGGCTTCGCCGGGACCCTTTAGACCTCGTAGAGATACCGTAAGAAAATGTATTGCAGGTCAATCGGATAAGCGGTTCAGGTGAGGTTTGGATTGGGCCGCAGAATCAGAATCGTTGAGGCAAGGAGCCCAGCCCCGGCAGCTAGCGCCCACGCTGGCTGCTGGTCGGCCTGCAGTAATAGCCCTGCCCACACCCCGAGCAAGCCGCCGGCGGCCGCGAAAGAGTGTCCCCAACCCATCACCTGGATGAACCGATCACCCCGAAAAAGCTCTTGACGCGCAGTGACCTGCGTGACTTCCACTCCCGTCAACAAGGACGACGTGAGGGCGACATAGGCCCAGAACAGGACGACTACTACTGGCAGCCCAGCGATGCTGCCTGAACCGGGGTCGCTGCCCCAAGTGTACACCGCGGCGGATCCCATGAGGACCGCGGTGAGGACGCAGCCGGTGTACAGCACTACCGTGGCTCCGAACCGCCTGGTGGCAGCACGGGCCAGGAAGGGGCCGACCAATGCCCCGACACCCGCGCAGATCGCCGCGACGGCAAAGAAGCCGCCTTTGTTGTCGATAAACGAAGCGCACCACTGTCCGATATAGAGGGCGCTTAGACCCGCAGCAAGGGGAACTGAAGCCGAGAACAACGGTGAGCCTGGACCTTTCATTCCTAAGAGGGTCCTCAGCGTGATGTTGGTTTCCTCGTGGTCAGCGTGTTGGGCCGATTCGTTGTCGTTCGCCGCGGAACCGACTCCCACCGATCGTCCCAACCGGAGACTGCGGTAGCGTGCGGCGACGGCCAGCAGCGAGGCAACAACATTGACAGCCAGTACCGCCAACACTGACCACCCTGCGAGGAGGCTTCCCAACGGTGTGCTCACGAACTGTGACACCGCAGGCAGGGCGGCATACAAGTAGGTGTTGAACACGGCGGCAGAGCCAGGCGCCTTCCTCTCAATCTCGGCGCCATAGAACTCCTCGGCGAGGTCGATGAACAGCGGCAGAAAGGACGTCGCGGCGGTGTAGACGCAGAGGATCACAGCCGCCCACCGCTGATCCACCGCGATGATCGCCGCTCCTGCCAGCAGCGTCAGTGCGACATCAGCGACCTCGCACCGGACAAGAATCTTGCCCGCCTCGAACCTGCGCAGCATCCGGGCCGCAGCGGCGCTGCACATGTCCTGCACATTCTCCAGCGTTGCCATCAAGGGCAGCCACAGCAGCGGCAGCAGACCTAGCGCCACCAGAACCGGTACGGCACCGCCGACCACGGTGGTCCCAAAGTAGGACCACAGCAGGCCGACGAGCATCCAGGTTCGAGCTCGCTGAATGACACCCCTGAGTCGCAGCGCCGAAGCACTACCGGTGGTCACGCACCAACCTCCCCGGGGCGGGTCACTCCAGCGTTGGAGCTGAAAACTCTTGCAAAGGAGGAAGAGCGACGGCCGATCATGCCGCGCGTGTGAGCTGTTCTTGTCCTGCGGGGCTCAGATCGAACGGCTGCGCGCGGATGTCGTCGAGCCACCCGACAACCTGGTGCCGCTCGGAGCCAATGTCGGCGCACTTGGGATTGTTCCGAAGCTGGTTCGAAAGATAGGCGGCGCGGAAGCAAATCCGGCGCCACTGATCGAGGTCTTTATCTAGCCGCTCGGCCTCCCACACCGCGGCAGCGGAAACAGTGAGGTGCGCGTAGACGTAGAACGCATCGAAGGTTCGCACTGTCGACCATTGGCTGACCGAGCCATCTTCCTCGCGTCGCCACGGCACCTGGATCGGCTTGTCATCCTCGTCTTGCTCGCCTGAGGTGGCCTCCTCGAGGAGCGTCTTCATTCCTCGCTCCAACCACACTGTCTTGGAATGCAGGGCTTCGTGGAACAGGGATTCCGCGAGGACTTTGGGCGTCTCGAAGGCCGCCGGCCCGAACAAGACGAGGCCGGGGTACTCCATCCAGGTCTCGCCGACCATGTTGGGGCGGTCGGTCAAAGCGAACATCTGCAGGTAGCTCAGTGCGTCGCGTGAGAGATCCGGGATGGTCGTCTCGAGGATCTCTATCGCGCGGTCGAGGGTTGCGCGTTGCTCACTGTTGAGCGTCAACACTCGTTTGGGGTCGATGCGATTGTTGATGACCCTCACCATGATGGACGCACCGTCGTGTAGCTCAACATCTGTTCCTTCGAGGCGGCGGTCCGCGATCTGCGTAGGTGGCCGGTACTCGTCGAGCTGCTCGCGGTCAACGTCGGGTACCGCATCGGCGTGCTCTTGACCGTGCGTGACCTCAGCGGCGTGTTGCAGCAGTGGATGGATGTTGGCGTCCATGACTTTGTCCTCCGAAAGGCCGGCTTCGGTGAACCACGTCAGCGCCGCCGACCGCAGGTCGGAGGGCGCTCCCCAGCGCCCTGTGATGAGCGCTAATTCGCGGTCACGTGTGGTTTCCAGCATGGTGTTTCTCCTTTTGGTAGTGAACGGGTAGTGAACCGCTGCCCGACTGGCAGGCGGCGACGATTTCTGGTTTCCGCATTCGACCTATTGGTTCGACGGGTAGGCCGAGGCGCACGAGGTGGAACTTCTCCGCACCGATAACGACTATCTGCACAACTGTCGGCCCCACCTCAGAGCCGCCGGCTTGCGGTCTGCGGTGCAGTGTGCGCCGCAGCACGGGGTAACCCGCTGCGATCACCCTGCTTGCGGTCTCCCGGAAGTCTCCCGATGAGCTAGGTAGTTGTGACAGCTCTACTTTCGCTTGCGCTGCCGGTGGTACCTCCGACAGGAAATAGGCCCGCCGGAGGAATTCGTGATGGACGACCTCGGATGAGGTCTCCGGGTCGAGGTCGTCGTCGCTGGTGTCCAGTAGGCCGGCTTCGAATTCGTGCTCGACTGCGATTTCCTGTTCGTACTCCAGCAAAGCACGTTCAGCGGCGTAGGCGGGTATGCCCGAGCATCCGAGACCCACGACACGCCGCCTGTGGTAATCGTGCCGATTGCTGAAAGCGATGCAGACTGTTGCTGCCAACGAGGGCAGAACGCGCACCGTGACAGACGAGTCGCTGGCCCGTTCAATGCTGCGCTGCAGGCGTCCAAGATCGCTCTCAGCGAGGGCGAGCTCGGCGCCGACTCTTCTGTTGCAACACACGTCGAGCAGGAACCCGCTGAAGGCGTCTCGCTCAAGAACTTCGTTGAGGGCGTGCAGCGATGCATCCGCCACCGTCATGCCGGCGGCGTAGCCGTTGGAGCTCCAGTATCGTGCAGCCAGCGCCAGATGCGGATCGTCGCCAGCTTCGGGCACTTCGTCGTATACCGCGGCGGGCAGCCACACCACGCCCGCGCCTGCGGGCTTGCTGACCTGGTAGAAGGGCGTAGCGAGAGTGGTTCTAACTCCGCTGTTCCGGATGTTGCGGCCCAGGAAGTCTGGTTCGAGCGCCCCGCCCTTGTACAGCTGAGCGGTAGATATCTCGGCGTTGCTATCAATGCGTTCGACTACGCCCATCGAGACCGCGTGTTCGTACAGCTCAAAGAGGGCGCTTGCTTCGCACTGCCGCCCCAAACCCTTTCCGCGGCTGGCGACAATCACACCGTTCTTACCAATGAGGGACGCGGCCGATTGATGAGGAAATTCGCCTGAAGGGGTCCGGTAGTTCAGTTTGCCTGCGTCACGAAGGACACGCTGGACTTCATCGATGGCTGTCTTGACATCGACTGTGCGTTCCGATGAAGCCAGCGTGCCTCGCATGTCCGGGTCTCGCCTACGTCAGAGCTGCGTCGCCGACGAAGACCTCGCCGACGAATCCGCCAGCGGGGCAAAGAAGTCGGCTTCGTAGTCCTTGTCGCCGGGGGTGGCGACCGTGACGACGACGACCGGACGGACAACGCGCTCAGTTCGAGTAATTCCCATTGCTTTCTCCTAAGAAAGTGCTGTTGATAGTTCAGTGATTCCACGCGGCCACCTCCGAGGTGGCCCATGAGTATTGGGGCGGCACGCAGAAGCGCGTGGCGGTCGCTTTGAGCGCCACCGCCGCCGGGAATGCAGTTGTCCCCCGACAGCCAACTGATCGCACGAAAGTATTTGCGCCTCAACGAATTATGAGAAGTTGTGCAATAGAGCCCCCTCTGTGGGGTGCGGCATTCACCCCGTTTAGTGAGATGCCTGAAGCCGACCAATTCTTTAGGCCGACAGGCTTTTAATCACCGGGATTGATTCGCTACGACGCGCGAGGAGGCGTTACTGGCACCATGCGGTGAATCGGAAGATAGACCTGAAATCACCTTGGCCAGAACGAAACAACTGTCATGAGGCTTGCCACGAGACCCAAATTGACGTTGCTGCTCCCCTAGGCTTGAAGGGTACACAGGGTGCCTAAGCACCGCAACCAATCGAATCGAAGCAACGGTGGCCGAGAACTGAACATGTGGCGATGCGATGCTCAATCGGTGGGTTGGGCGCATTGACCCCGAGACCGGGGAGAGCGCAAACCCCGCTGAGTGTGTCCCTGACCGTCCTCGGGGGTTCCATTCGTTTAAACGTGCGTCTCGGATTTGCTGGCTAACGATGAGCAACGTCCATATGTCAAAGCAACTGTCTAACTATCTGAGACGACGCCCTGCGACTGCCTGGGGAGACCATGGACCTGCCTTTGCCGTTGCGAGCCAAGGGTTCTAACTGCGGGTACTGGGTCTGGCATATGCTCGGGATTACTGCTCGATACCGGGGCCCCGGTGGCTCCGGTCCCTTCCGGTGTTGTGGGGAAGTCCGGTGTTCTCCCGGTGGTGGGAACCGCTAACTAGGGGTGGTCCTCGTAGTGCAGCAGAACGACGGCGGCAGGGGTTTCCACGACGTGGAACTGAGCGCTGGCGGCAGGTAGCTCCTGGGCGCAGCGCTCAGCTTCAATCCAGGTAGTCACGCAGGCGGGGCAGTCGTGGTGTGCAAGGTGGGCCAGGCTGACAAGCCATGGGGTGACAGGTGCGGGGTCGAGCATGGTGTCGAAGTGGACTGTGAGCAGCGGCAGCTGGCTGACGCTGTACGGGTGGCGGTAGAGCGCGGCGGTCCCGGTGGCCACCACAGGGTCAGCTTCGGTGTCGAAGCCAGGAATGTAGAGAGGCCTGCCGTCGGTGAGGTGGTCGAGCCGGGAGCGAGCATAGCGACCAAGCTCGGCGGCGATGACCAGCGGCGACACGGTGCGGATGCTCATAGCTCCATCCCGTTCTCGGAGCCGTGGTGGCGGCTGTGACGGGGGCGGTTGCGCTCCCACCAGGCTTGCTGTTCGGGGGTAAGGCCGTCCTTGACGGCAGCGGTGTGCTCGGCGGTGGCGTGCTCGGCCGTGGTGGTGTCCTGGGATGCTTGGCTGGGCAGGAGGGCGGTCAGGCGGGGGTCTTCGTGCCACCGGTCGCCGTAGACGGAGTGGCCGATCCACAGCGCGATGGCGGGGGCGGCGGGCCCGGCGAGTTGTAGTGGCGGTGTGTGGTCGTCGGCGAAGGACATGGTGACTGCCCGTTGGTGGGGATCGGGATAGAACTCGGCCATTTCGCTGTACCAGAACGATGTCCACCCGCCTTGGGGGCGGCTGCACATCAGCCGCTGGTTGGTGGTCAGGACTGCGGCTTCGCGGTAGTTGGTCCATTGGGGTTGGCTGCTGCGGTCGGCCTCCCTCCGGCGGCGGTTGTTGACGACACCTTGGCCGGCCATGGCCGCAGCCATCAGAACCGGGTTGACTATGAAGGGGGCTTGGGCGCGTTCGTAGTGCCCGTTGCCGGCGGCCAGGCGGCTGTAGGTTGCGGGGCTGCTCAGTCGCGCGACCTCGTTGGTGTTCAGGAATGGGCCGTGAACGGCCACGGTGGGGGGTTCTTTGCCTGAGCGTAGGGCGGTGGCGGTACCGACCGCGTAACTCCACCACGGATCGATTGAGGGCGATGCTGGGGTGCTCACAGTGTCCTCCCGTCGTCACCGCGGTTGCGTTGGGTCTCGCGGAACTCGCTGGCGCGGGCCTGTTCGGCGAGGCCTTGCGCGAATCGGTATTGGTCGGCGGTGGCGAGCCCGGATTGTTCGATGAGGAATGGGGTGGGGTTCAGGTGCAGTGACCAGCCGGGCTGGCGGCCGGCGGCCAGCAGTCTCTGCTCGGCTTCGGCGGCTTTGGCTTTGGCCGCTTCGGACTGGGCTTCCAGTTGCAGCAGCGTGGTCAAGGTGGTGTGTTCTTCGCGTTTGGCTGCGAGTTCGTCGCCACGGTCGAATGGCTCGACCTCGGTGTTGGTGAGGTCGGTCAGGGAGTGGGTGAGGTGGTCGTGCTGGATCTGGAGGCGCTGGTGGTGGGCAGGAAGGTCTTTGTAGAGGTTTTCCACTCGGGTCAGCAGTCCGCGGGCTTTGGCGCTGCTTGCCCCGTTGGTCTCCCCCACTTTGGGTGCGCTGTCGTGCAGGTCTTGGATAGTGAACGCGATTTCGGCTGAGGGCCCTTCAAGGGTGACCCAGAGTCGATCTCCTACGTGGTCGCGGCGGGCGTGTAGAGCGATGCCGTTGATGGCGGTGTTCAGTGGTCGGCTGTCGTGGGACGCTGCGTTACTCAGGGAGCCGTAGACGCGCCGGCAGACTTCGGCAAACGGCGCTGCGGTGTCTTTGCGTTCGGGGTATCGGCGTCCTTCGACCACGATGTCCGCTGGCGCGTCTACGGGCTGGGATGCGATGGCCTCGACGGTTGGGGTGAGGGCGTCGAGTTGGGCGGTGGTGATGTCCAGTTGGCGCTGGCGTTGCCGGATATCGCGGTCGCGGGCAGCTATGCCGTCGTGGTAGGCCCGTTCTAGCGCGGTGAGGTGTTCGATTTCGTCTTGGAGCTGGACCTGGCGGACGTAGCGGGGGTCTCCGGTGGCCAGCGCCTTCGTTTCTGCGGCCGCGACGGTCATCTCGTTGCCGCCGATGTCATCGACTTCATCGACACTGATGTCGGCGCGTTTAACCTGTGCGATGAACAGTGATTTGGCTTCGATTTTCTGCCACATCACGACGTCGTAGGAGCCTTCTACGACGTAGTTGAAGATGCTGACTGTCTCGTTCTGGTTTCCTTGCCGGATGATGCGGCCTTCGCGCTGTTCGAGGTCAGCTGGCCGCCACGGCACATCGACGTGATGTAGTGCGACTGCGCGGGTTTGAACGTTCGTCCCGGTTCCCATTTTCTCGGTGGAGCCGATGAGCACCGAGACCTGGCCGCGGTTGCATTCATCGAACAGGCGCAGCTTGTCTTCGGCTTTCTCGGCGTCGTGGATGAAGCGGATCTTCTCGGCGGGCATCCCCCGGGCGATCAGGTCGTCGCGGATCGCGCTGTACATGTTGAAATCGTTCTTCTTCTTGCTGCCCTTGCTGGGGGTGCCGCGGTCGCAGAAGACGATTTGCAGGCCGCCGGGGGTGGGCATGTCGTGGCCGTATTGGGGGTCTTTGTAGATGGTGTCGGCGTACTGCCGGTGTACGGCCATGATGTTTTCGGCGACCGCGGCGGTCCGGGAGTGGGTGGGTTCGGGCAGGTGGACCATGCGCGGGTCGAGACTGGCTTCGCGGCCATCGTTGGAGATTTTCAGGATGTTGTCGCGGGCAAGGTTTTTCGGGTCAAGGTCGCCGGCCCGGTAGCCGAGGTCGGTGATGAAGTCCCGAAGGGTTTGATCGGCCGGGATGCTGACGATGGTGCGCTTGCCCTCGTTGCTGAGTTCGGGCAGCTTCAACCCGATCTGATCCCGGGTGATGACATCGGTGAACACCGACGAAATGCGGAGTAACTCTTGTAGGTTGCAGAATTTTCCGACTCGGGTAACCGGCCGCAGCTGTGTGCCGGTGGCGTTGACTTCGACGGTGTTCACGGTGGCGGTGAAGGTGGTCGCCCAGTCGTTGATATGCAGGACCCCGGCATCTTCGAGCAGATCGGGGCGCAGATAGCGTTGCATGACGTAGAGCTCACCCAGTGAGTTGGCGATCGGGGTTCCGGTCGCGAAGCTGGCGACTCGCTCGTCGGCGGGTGTGGGTGTGCGGCCGGCGGCGATAGCGTCTTCGCGGCGGCGGCTTCGGAGCAGTTCCATTTTCATGGCCAGGTCGTCGGCGCGGTCGGAGCCGTCCGGGCAGGCGAGTTCCTTGACGGGGCTCAGGCGGGTCCGGTTTTTGTACATGTGGGCTTCGTCAATCATCAGGTAGTCACACCCGGTGTGTTCGAACAGAAGTCCGGTGTCTTTGCCGTCTTGGTCGGTGAGTTTTTCCAGCTTCGATTCGTAGCGTTGCAGTGCTGCCTCGAGCCGTTTGACGGTGGCGGCGGTGGCGTTGTCTCCGGTGATGTTCTCCAGTGATTCGCGCAGCATCTTCGATTCTCGGGCGATGTAGTCGCGCTGGGCGTCCTGGCCGACGGGAATGCCCATGAACAACGATTCTGGGGCGATCACCATGTCCCAGTCCGAGGTGGCTGATTGGGCTACGAATCGGCGGCGGCCGGCGGGATCTGTGCCGGGTGTGCCGAGTAGGATTTCTGCGCCGGGGTACCACCACTTGGCTTCTTTTCCGACCTGTTCGATGATGTGGTTGGGGACCACGATCCAGGGTTGGCGGGCCAGTCCGAGGCGGCGCAGTTCCATTGCTGCCATGAACATGGTGCCCGATTTGCCTGCTCCCACAACGTGATCGAGAAGAACGTTGGGTTCTGCGATGATGCGGGCTACCGCGTCGCGTTGGTGGGTGTGTGGGGTGAACCGGTGTGACAGGCCGGGCAGCGTCAGCGCGGCGCCGCTGTATTTGGGGGCGCGCAGGCTGTTGAAGCGTTCGTTGTAGGTGGCGACCAGTTCGGTGCGGCGGGTGTCGTCGGCGAACACCCAGTTCTGGAATGCCTCGCTGATCTTGGTGGCTTTGGCTTGCGCAGCCACGGTGGCGTTGCGGTTGACACCGGTCCGGCCGGTGGTTTCGGTCTCCTCTTTGGTGTAGCGGATGGCGATTTCTTGGTTGTTGCAGACCATTTCCAGCAACGAGATGGCGTCGCGCTTGGGGAACCGGGTGCCCCAGGTCTCGGTCATGGCAGCGGTGTTGCGGCTCTGGCACTCGATCGACCAAACCCCTTGCACATGGTCGGCTTTCACGTGCACTGGCGCGGCATCGGCGGCCTTGAATGTCTCGCTGGCGAACTGCGCGACGTACTTGGCGTCGATCCAGGGCGATCCGGGGCGAGCGCTGATCTGGCTGGCTTCGCGGTCGACTGGCTGGACTTCGCGTAGGGCGGCGGCGTACTCGTGGTAGCGCGGGTCGTGTTCGGCTGCGGCCTCTGCTTGTCGTAGCTGTTGACGGACATTGCCCGACAGGGCTTGGGCGGCGGGAATGAGAATGTCTGGATCGCGTAGCGACGGGAAAACCAGCCCGCGCATCTTCTCTCGCGCGGCGGCGGGGTCGGTGTTCAGCAGTGTGGCGATGTGCGCAATATCGACGCCACCGTTGTGGTCCAGGCTGATGGCGAGGGCCTCTTCGGCGGTCTCAGCACGATCGCGGACCTGCGGTGGGCTCAGCAGATCTACCGAGAAGATGGGTGCCTTGCGTGTCTGCCCGGTGAGTTCGTCGTAGCCCTCCAGCGCCAGCACTGTGGTCCAGCCGGGATCGTTGCGCAGCGCGGTGACGATGTGCGGACGCATCTTGTACTGGCTGGGAGTTTCCCAGGCCTGCTCGTCCCACGCTTCGAGGAGCTCGGCGGGCACGGTGTGCTGCTCTGGGTTCTTCTGACGCCACCGCTCAATGGATTTCGCCAGAGTCTTGTCGTGGCGGTCTTGGGTGATGATGGAGGGCTTGCTCCACTTGAAGCGTTGGATAGGACCGTGTTTGGCGACGTAGGTGTCGTAGAGCCGGTTGAGTTCACCGCGCAGTTGTTCACGGACATCGCTGGGCTGGCCGCCCCGTTGTGATGACACGACCGCATTGGCAACATCACGCAGTTTGAGCAGGTGAATGGTTTCCTGCTTGCGGGTGTTGAAGACCTTCGCGGTAACCCAGGTGTCCCCTGTCCAGGTCTGGAACTCATCGGATGCTTCATCGAAGCGCAGGGTGTCGCGGGCCGGGAGTCTCGTGGTGACAGCAGTGATGAGGCCGGGATCGAAGCTCACATCGGTAACCTCGGTCAGCGATGCGGCGGTGGCCGTGAGTCCTTGCCCGCGATCCCGGGCAGCGTCGATGATGGTGCGCAGGCGGTGCCCGACTTGCAGAGCCAAGGGGCTGGATTCGTCGGCAGTGACGTTGAGGGTCTGGTGGCCGTGGATTCCGTGGCCGAGGCTGGGGCTTCCGAGGATGTTCTCGGGATGGTCGTGGAAGTAGGAGTTGATGTCGATCTCTGTGTCGGTGCCGTCATCGACAGCCACAGTCAGCGATGCAGTGTGTAGCCAGTCGTCAGCACCGGCTTCGATAACCCGGTCGGCTTCGCGGCGACGCAGCACGAGAATGTCGGTGACCACTGCGGTGCCCGCGACACGCCGGAAAGCGTTGGAGGGCAGGCGTATTGCTCCGAGCAGGTCGGCGCGGGACAGGATTTCGCGGCGGGCCTTCGGGTCGGCGTTGTCCATGGTGAAGCGGCTGGTGAGAACGATCTGGTAGCCGCCGGGTGCTGTGAGGTCCAACGACTTGACGATGAAGTGGTTGTGGATGGACAGCCTGCGCGGGTTGTAGGCGGGGTCGCGTAGCGCGAAGTTCCCGAACGGGACGTTACCGATCACCGCGGCAAAGGAACCGTTGGGGACGTTGGTTGTTTCGTATCCTTCGGCCCGAACTTGTGCAGTCGGGTAGAGGTAGGCGGCGATGGCTGCGCTGATGGGGTCTTTCTCGACGCCGACCATCTGCGCAGTCTCGGGAGCCAAGCCAATGAACGTTCCCGCGCCACACCCGGGCTCCAGGACCCGACCGCCGGTAAAACCGGCGTGCTGCAACGCTTTCCACATCTGCTCAGCGATGGCGGGGTCGGTGTAGTGGGCGTTGAGTGTGCTTCTGGACGCGGCTTGGTATTGGTCGGGGCCCAGGGCCTCCTTGAGGTAATCACGCTGGGCCGCGTAGGTGTCGCTGCGGGTGTCGAAGACCTCGGGGATCGCGCCCCATCCCGACCAGCGGGCCAGGATGTCTTGTTCAGCGGCGGTGGCATGGCGGGCTTGGCCTTGGAGCTCGATAAGCGTGTCGATGGCGGCGAGGTTGGCGGTGAGCCGGGCCTTCGCCCCGGACGGGACCGCGATGGTGGTTCCGGGACGGTAGTCGATGGCCGGCGGTGCAGGCACTCCCGGGGTCTCGTGCTCACGCTGGGCGGTATCGCTGGTATCTGCGTCGGGCATCGACTGCGGTGGCCTGACGGGGGCCGGTGGCGCGGTGGCGTCGGTAGTTGCGGCCAGTGGAGTCTGGGCCTGGTCGTCGCGGCTCGGTGCGGTGCGTAGGGGTCGATTGAGGGTCAGCGCGTCGATAGCCGCCGAGGGCACCTGGTCGGGTTGGGCGCTGTCATGGTCGGGCGCTGCTGGGATGAGCGGCGGCAGTGGGGCACCGCCGGGGTCGATGACGCGAGGATCGGTCGGCAGGTCAAAGCTGTCCTCGGCGAAGAGCGCAAGCTGTGGATCATCTTCGGCGAGAGGCTGAGCTTTACGCTTGCGGGCTACTCGGGCGGGTACCCCTCGGCCGTCATCGCTTCGGCGACTTCGACTCCCAGGTCGTGGGTCAGGCGATGGCCCGGGGCGGTGGGAATCGCCCGGTTTTCTTCCAGCCGGGTTGCCAGCAGATATGCCGCCTTGACCCGGAACATCGCGCTGCGGTCCGGCCACAGATGGTCTGCGAGTTCCTCGATCTGTTCGCTCGGCTCGGCCCGATACGTCAGGTGCCGCCACCGTTGAGTCCAGGGAATGTCGGCCAGTGCTGGCGGGCTGTCGTGGCCCTCCGGTGGCTGCGGAATCAAGTCGTACAGGCTCTGCCGCACGATCGCTTCGCGGGCGTTCTGCAAGGCCGTCTCGTGCAGACCGACTGTCGTCTCGTGGTCGGGCTGACCGTGGTGCTGCTGGGTCCAGCTCTGCACTGCCTGCTCCCCCAGCTCCAGTGCCAGCGTCGCGGCCTGATCGTCCAGCCGCTGGGTCACCAGGCTCAGGAACAGCTCTGTCTGCTCCGGGGACCACTGCGCTGGTATACCGATCTGGTGGTGATACACCTGGTCGACGGCTTGGCGCATCCACTCGGTCACTGTGACTGTGCTCCGATTCCTCGACGCTGAACAGACCCTGGTCCTCGGTGTCGGCCATAGTCGGCGCTCCCCTACTGCAATACCGCTAGTCATGGATTTCTCCCGTTCCTGCGGCATCACCCTGTTCGGGGTCGCCCATCTCCGACAACAGCAACGCGTCAAGGCGTTCTCTGTCACCAAGTTCACTGATCGCGACACTGACACGCTCCAGCGCCTCGTCTACATCCGAATGTAGCTGAGTAAGGCTCTGACTCTGGCGGGTCAGACGCACCTTGACAGCATTGAGTGTGTCCAGGGCGCCGTTGAGCGGAACCAGCGCCGGGTTCGGCGCCACTTTGGGGCCTTTGCGCACCGGGGTACCGCCGCGCAGCGCAGTGAGCGCAGATCCACGCTCCCACAGCAAGAAGGTGTCGATGCGATCGAGGGTCTCTGCGCTCGGGCCGAAGCCTCGCTTACCCAGAGTCGCCAGCGTCGCGCGGGCCGGTCCCCCAATGGCGGCGAACTTCGATTTCGTCATATTGAGCTCGCGCAGGCGCTTATCAATCCACCGAAGGAGATGGTCGTAGTCCCAGCCTGCAGGATCTTCGAACGCCGTATCGAAGACATCGTTGAGCGCTGCCGTCGCCGCGGCGACATCCTCTTCCGGTGCGTCGGCCGGTGGGGCCGGCAATCTGCCGTAGACGCCATCCTCGCGCGGTACCGGGTCACCGCCATGCAGCGCCCGTTCTGCTGATCCAGGCTCCCAGCTCAGCAGGTCATCGAGCTTGGCCAGGGTTCGGTAGCTCGGTACCCGGTCGGCACCCTGAGTGATCGCTGTCAGCGTCGACCGCGACAGAATTCCGTACTCGGATGCGGCAAGCACCGACATTCCCAGCCGACGTAGGCGTGCCTTAACGTGGCGGGCGAGGAGGGCGACATCGGGGTCGCCGGGGTGGTCCTGGTCCACGACGGCCGTAATGATCGCCTCCCAGTCCCCTCGTGCGGTGGTCACTTACTGACGTGGTGGTGAGTGACTACGCCGCCACGTTGCCGCAGAGTTTACATGCACTGTTGGCATACATATAGGTCAACATCGCACAATGGATGATCGTGGCGTGTCGGCACGCCTGCTCGTTCTATCGATAGAACGGTAGAGCGATTAAAGGCGGATTCTCCCCTGGTTGCTCGTTTCGGGCGCAGCTTCGCGGATCGCGGCGACAACCTGTTCGGGAGTCATGTGCTCGGCCAAGTGACGCACCGCGTAGCGGATGACCGCGCTTGCCGAGGTGACCTTGGGCTTGCCGTATCGACCGGCTTCAAGTGCGCGGCGTATGTACTTGTCCTCTTCCAGTTCCAGGTACGCCGTTGTCGGGTACAGCTCAGAGCTGCCGCTAGCGGGTTGACTCGCTACAGCCTTGTCCGACTTGTCCCGTACTGCTACTGCTGGCCGTTTCGCCTTGGTGCTCGGCGTCACGGCAGGCTCAGTCGATGGGGTCGACGGTGCTACTGACGAAGCACGTGTGTCCGTTGCCGCTGGCACAGACGACGGCTCCGGCGCCCCTGCCCCCTCAGTGGTGGCAGGGATACTCACGGGCGTAGCGCGCGGGCCGTGCAGCGGCTTGGGCATTTCGTTGCCCACTGGCTTGCGTTTGTCGCGCTGCGCCTTGAGCATGTCCATCCCGTTACCCATTCACGTACTCCTTCACGAACTCGCACACCAGTTTGTAGCGCTCAGCCAGGAGCCGGAAGGGCTTAGCCGGCGGATCTTCCGACGTGATAGCAATCCGCTTGGTCCGTTTGGGCAGGTCAGCGACCAACGGGATCGGCGGTGCGATCTGCACGGGGGTTCCAGCGGTGATCTGCTCAAGCTTTTTCAGCCCGACAGCGGCCGGGACTGCGCGGACCTTGGTCGGCAAGACCACAATCGGGTAGTCGACCATTTCGTCCACCAGCTGCTCCAACCCGCGTAGATCGAGCAGATCCAGGGTTGTGGGCGCCAGGACAACATCGGCCACGGCAAGGGCACCATGCGTGTGCTCGCCGGCTCCAGGGTGCGTGTCGACAACGACCCACTCGGTGTCCCACTCGGCAGCCCATTTCAGCAGTGCTTCTGACATCTGCTCGCGGCTAGGCGCTTCCTTGTCGAGATGCGGGTGTCCTGGCACTAGCCGAGGCTTGCGGTACCCCTTGAGAGGTTTCGGAGTGCGCCCCGTCGCAAGGGCATCCAGGATCGGGACCCTGGTTCGGTCCAGCGGCCGGTCCCCCCATATCGACGTGACGCCGGCGATGTCGTGTTCGAGGTCCACCAAGACGGCATCGAGCGAGTACGCCACCTCGTATGCGCTCGTGCTTTTTCCGACGCCACCCTTTCGTGAGTGAGTGACGAGAATCTTCGCCATTTGTTGTGTCTTTCTATCGAAGCATCGAGATACCGATCAAACGCTGTACCGATCAAACGCTGTACCGATCAAACGCTGTACCGATCAAACGCTGTACCGATCAAACGCTGTACCGATCAAACGCTGTACCGATCAAACGCTGTACCGATCAAACGCTGTACCGATCAAACGCTGTACCGATCAAACGCTGTACCGATCAAACGCTGTACCGATCAAACGCTGTACCGATCAAACGCTGTACCGATCAAACGCTGTACCGATCAAACGCTGTACCGATCAAACGCTGTACCGATCAAACGCTGTACCGATCAAACGCTGTACCGATCAAACGCTGTACCGATCAAACGCTGTACCGATCAAACCAACAATCGATGTAATCGTATCACCATCAAACGTTGTACCGCTAGTGCACTACATAAGGCATCGCTATAAGTATGTAACGAAGTAGCGTTCTAACGTTCTAATGTAGAATTACTAGATGGCGACCGGAAGCACTGCTACCTGCCCTTATGCGGCGCCCAAGGATTCGCTGTGCGCACATTCGTCACGGTGACGTTAATGACTAATAGATCCGGATAGAAACGCCACGCAAACTGACGACGTAGCCGTGTAGACGCCTTAAGCTGCGCTTCTTACTACGAAGACTTCTAAACGTTCGCGGCGAGTTCCTCGGCACTTACTACAGCCGGCCAAAATCCCATCTGCCCAGGATTAAGCCGGTCGACCCATTGTCGGATACTTCTGGCCTGGCCGTGAATCCGTTCATCTGGAGCGTCCAAAAGTGGGAATGCTGAGGGGAGGAATCAGCCGCGTCAGGCAGCGGAATCAGGGACGGCAGCGACCAGAGCATCCGGTCCCCATAAAGTCGGCCGGCCGGTTGATTCGGGATGAATTCAGCTACCCCCAGCACGGAGGGGCGTAGTCGTACTACGGCATCGCGGGCAGGGTCTTCGTGACGTGCTCGAACGAGTTCTCCTGATTCGACCCACGATTCCCAGAGCGCGACGACCTCATCAACGGGCTGGTCCAGAAACGCGAGACAAAACGGCATCCCGACGGCGATCACGATGGTGTCCAACCTTGAAATCTCCCCCCCGGACTAAGGACTGCTACCCCAAATGCTTGCACAGGCGTGGCCCGACAAGCTACGTCGATCGCGCCCGCCACTCCTTGTATGCTTCGGTCGCCCGTCAGGACTTTGCAGCAGGGCTGGAAGCAGTTGTCAGTTCTCAGCTGGCCTGAAGCATTCTCATTTGGTCTGATACACGCGGGGTGCTGGATGCGCACGGGTGTTCATCCAGCGCAGGACCATGGGTCATCGCCCGTTCCTCGAACGTTTGGGAGTGGCTGCTGCAGCGTGTCGAGTGGCGATGGCGAAGATCTCGGCCCACTGCTCTGGCGTGAGATCACGAGGCAGAGATGAATTTGAGAGTCGCTGCTGTGTAATCCATGTCATGACCCCACCTTTCGCCGAGGCGTCGGCGACGCGCGGCAGAATCTGACGCAGACCGCTGCCTTTGCTTGTGAAGACGGCGTGGACGAACGCGCTGTATTGCTTGCGCTGGGCGGTGTTCACGAGGGGGACGGTGCGCCGGGTGATGGTCATCAGGCCGGCATCGACTCCCGGCCGGGGTGTGAATGCCGCTGCTGGAATGCGGCCAACCAGTTGGAACGTATACCACGGCCAGCTTTGCGCCGTCATCATAGTCGCGCCTCCCACTGCTGCGCGGCGGCGCGCGACCTCCCACTGCACGAGCAGGACTGCGGTCGTCCAGTGGTCGGAGTGCAGGATGCGCCGAAGCATCGCGGTGGTCTGGTGGAATGGCAAGTTTCCCACGATGGTGTGCGGCGATCGCGGTAGTCGAAAGTGTAGGAAGTCATCATGCACAACGGTTGTTCGCGAGTTCACCTGGCGTCGGAGCGCTTGGACCTGTCGCGGGTCTATCTCGACGGCCGTGATAGGCCGTAGCAGGGTTTGCATTGGAAGCGTCAATGCCCCTGCGCCGGAACCAATTTCGATGATCGGACCGTTGCTTTGCGAGACGAGTTTGACAATGTGGTCGATCGTCGGTTGGTCAGTCAAGAAGTTCTGGCCGAATTCGTGGCGGCCAGCACGGAAAGTAGGCATCGGGAACGGACTCCGGGCTTTTGTGGGGTGGCCCGGGCAGCATGAGAACGCCGCCCAGCTGGAATGCTGAAAGCGGCGGAGCGCAAATAGTTAGGTGTCGCTGTCCGCCGCTAGAAGCGCCGGATCCGAATCACTGCCACGCTGGTAATTCCCACAGCGGCACCTTACAACACGTCGGCCATCCCACCAGGCTTCTCATTTAAACTGATGGACCACAGGTCATCTGTGCTGACCCCTGTACAGCACAGATGAGAACGGACAGTAGTAGTAGGCGCGGCGCACCATGCTTGGTGCTTGGCACACCCATGGTCGCGTATCGTCACTGTGACGGTTTGGCTGGTACTGCACGGCGACTTAGCAGCGTTGCCCCCATGATCGTCTCGACTAGGCCGATCGCGTGGTCTTCGAGCCGTTCTATGTCCTCGGGCGGTCCGGTGCGCAGAACGGATTCCAAGTAGTCCTGGGTATCAGCGAAGGCGTTATACGGCGGCGTTGATAGGGCGTCGCCGGCCGGTGCCTTCGCGGCATCGAAAGTGGTGTCTGCGTTCTTTAGCCGTTCCCGGATATCGAGCCATTGTTGCCATTGAGCACGTTGTTGGCGGTAGGTCTGTTGGCGTTGTTCTCGTAGGTGGGGCAGTTGATGTGCCTCGGCCAGGACAGTGGGGGTGACTGGCCCGGGTCCGAGCATTTTGGGAGCCGTCGCTGCAATGAGGCCGTGGATCTGTAGTTGGCGCACCACTTCATCCCCGGTACTTCGGGATACTGCCGCAGCGGCATAGATGTCGTCGCGATAAGTGAGGCCGTGGTGTGCGATGAGTTCGTAGATTCGGCGTAGGTGGTGGCCGAGGATGTGCCATATGTCGTGGACTGCTTCGATGCGGATGCGCTCGGTGTGGTGCTTGAGGTCGGTGATGAGGTTGTTCTGGCTGGTCAGTGCGTAGTAGTCGGCTTCTAGACCCATGTGGCTACGCACGAGGACGACTGGTGATCCTTGTCGGTCCCGGAGGTCTCTGAGGACACGCCACACCGCGTCTGGGCTAAGTAGCCCAGCACCCAGGGATAAGCTGCGGCCGCCGACTCCTACGACCCACGTTCCTGTGCTCTTGTCTCCGGCTTTGAGGGCGTGCACGGCCAGAGTTTGCAGAACTGCGTGCACTGTCCAGCGGTAGCGCTGACCGGCAAATTCGAGGTCGGCCCATCGGAAGGCGTTGGCCAGCCAGTGCCGTAGATCCGGCGGGCCGGTAAACCCGCTTTTGTGAGTAGCTGTTGGTGAACTACCCCCCTGTGTGTACTTCTGCTTGTGCTGCGGGCGTCGGTATTGAAGGGGGTTTGCGATGAGCCAGTCGAAGGCGCGGTCGATATCGCGTAAGAGGGCTCGGTCGGCGCCGTGTCCGTATCGCTTGTAGGCGGTTCCGAGGCCGTCATGCCAGGGGCCACCGGGTTCGATGAGTTCGCGCAGTATTGCCGGGGTGTAGCCGCGGTCGAGTGCGGCCACGACGGTGGCGAAGCGCGCTTCGCTTGGGCTTTTCCAGTGGGGTCGGTCGGTAGGGGCGGTGTCGCCGTGGGTGGCGAAGGCGGCGATGCTGTCGGGGAGGGGGTCGGTGCGGGTGTAGGCGGGCGTCAGGCGGCGGTGTTCACCTTCGCCTGTGGTGTAGCCGGACAGGTGGTCGTGTGGTTCGTCGGGTGGTGACGGGTCGGTGGTGGCAGCCGGTTTGAGCATGCCGAGGAGCTGGTAGAGCCGGGGCAGCATGTCTGGTGCGGAGCGCTCGATGAAGGCTGCGCGGGCATGGGTGAGGGTGCCGTCGAGATGGCGGTAGCCGCCGCGTTTGGTGAGGGTGCCGGGCAGGCTGATGCAGCCTTGGGCGGGGTTGAGGGCGGGGGCAATGTCGAGGGTGGGGAGGTGGCCGGCGAGTACGCGCATAAGGGCGCTGATCTCGGGGAGTGAGGCGGTGGTGCCGATTGCGAGGGGGCAGAGCAGGTGACGGCCGCCGTCGTCGGTGTAGTCGGTGACGACGCGGGCGCCGCAGCTGGTGAGCCAGGTTTCTGCGGTGCGCAGGTCGCGTTCAACGCCTGCGGCGTCGCCTCGGCTGGTGTCGAAATCCAGCGCTAAAAGGACGGTCGTTGCGTTTGCTGAGTAGAGGTAGACGGCCGCTGGCCGGGTGGGCCATTTCGCGGTGAGTTTCGCGGTCTGGGAGAACTTGCCGGTTTCGGGGGTCCATAGCCGCATCTGGTGGCGGCCCGGAGCCGCAGCTAAAGGTGCCAGACCAGCCCATACATCGGCGGGGTGTGCCTCTGCGGGAGGGGTGTGTAGCGCAGCGCTCATACTGGCTGCTCATCACCGGCCAAAGGGCGGCTAAGTAGCTGGCCGGTGGTGCTGAGTTTACGAAGATCACGATTTGCCAACGCAGCCTCGGCCGGGTCTGGCACAAGATCTGGATATGCGCTATCGTGAGACGAGTCCGGCAAGACTAGTCCCTTCCAGGGGATATGGATATCGGTATCCGAACCGAAGCCGCTAACTTCGGTTGAAACCGGGACAGAGCCCCTTCGGGGGCTTTTGTCATTTCCGGTGGTTTACCGCGATCCGATATTTAGATGTTCGTGTGGGCAGCCCCTAGTTGTCAGGCACGACTCCTGTCAGGGCTGGTGGTGTGGTTACATCGCCAGCGGCAGGCCCTCCTCGCGTCGTCGGCCATGGATGCGCCGAAGATCTGGATTCTCCAGGGCGCGAGTCAGGATCTGGGCGACGTCTTCGCCGTCGAGTTCGCGCATGAGTTCGGGGTGTCCGACGATGGCGGCCAGCAGGTCGGCAACCCATTGGGACATGGGTATGCCGTCGACACCGTACTGGCCGCTGTTGGCGGCCACCTTGTCGTAGACAACCCGATCGACGCGGGGGCCGAGTTGCGCTCGGTCGCCCTTGTGTGTGCTGCGAATCGCCATAACCTCAGACTCTTTCAGACCGGAGCGGTGCTAACTGTTAGCGACACGCGGAAAGGGTTGCGCTTACTCAGACGTACCGTACACAATGAGTCAGTACGTGAACAGTTCTATACATTCATGTGTGACAGGAAGGTGCCCAGATGGCCAGCAGCGGCGGCGAATCAATCGCCCTCGACACCGACGCACAAGCACAACTCGCAGCGCAGTGGGAGGAGTACGCAGACGCGGTGGAGGCCAGCGGCCAACCACCTGTGCAGCCCGAGGCGCTGCGCGAACAACTCGGGGCGATCTACGAACCTTTCGTGCAGGCCAAGGCCAGCGAGAATCTGGCCCGTCAGCAGGCATACCAGCGGGTGGCCGCCGAAGCGCGCGCACACGCGGCCAAACTGCGCAACCATAGGGTGAGCTTCGAACAGCACGATGACGATGTGGCTCGACAGATCTCGGCGATCACCGGCAACGGCTAGCTCCACGAAGTTAGGGGTGGCGGCGGTGCGAGCGGATAGCGGAGCGGGGGAGCGATAGTGGCGAAGGTGGCTGCTGATCCTGGTGCGCTGACCTCGCAGGGTCGAGCGCTGGCCGACCACGCGCCGAGCGCGCAGTGTTCCCAATGCCAACCGGCTGCCTCCGATACCGTCTCGACGGCGGTGGCGGCGTCGTTCACCGCATGGTCGAGCGGGCTGGACATGCTGATCAGTCAGGCAGCCTTACAGCGTGCCAATGGCGGTCTCGCAGTCGATCTCACCGGCACGGCGCTGGAGCAGGGCGATCAGGAAGCCGCCGCGCACATCGCCAGCGGCGGGACGACCCCTGCCCCGAGCGCAGCGCCACCCCTGCCCCGCGGGAACGTAGCGGCACCGTCGTTGCCTGTCGCGCCACCGGTGCCAGCGGTGCCTGAACCGAGCACAGGCGAAGTGTGGGCCCGCACAATCCATGGCGGGGCCGGTGCAGAGCCGCTGCGGGCGTTGGCACAGCAGCTGCGCACGACAGCACAGAAGCTCGCCTCCGTTGCCGGGGACACCGAGCGGGCCGGCGCAGGCGTCGACTCCGCGTGGGATGACGGTGATCAGCCCGCCGGAGACAACATTCGTCGCCACGCGCAGTGGCTCAACAGCGCGGCGGACTACGCCCGACAACTCGCAGCAGCAGCTGAGGCTGCAAGTACAACGGTGGAGACGGCTCGAAACGAAACGCCGACTCCGGAAACGTTCACAGCGCTCACCGCGCAGTACCGCAAGGCGCAACAGACATACGCCTCCAGCGGTGGGACCGTGACCGAACCGTTGATGACCGCGACGACAAAACTTCAAGAGGCGAAAGCCGAAGCGCTGGCGGCTCAGACGCGGTATGCGGCCGCGGCCAACATCGACAGCACGACAGCGCCAGCCCCACCGCCGGCGCCACCACCCATCATCGGGGGTGGACCGTCGGGCGGTGAGGAGGCTGACAAGCCAGCCGAGACCAATGCCGGGAAGAAGCGCGACGGTGCCTTCAAGAGCGGCGATGGCGAGGGAGCGGACACGGAGGAGGACACGGAGCTGGCCGCCGACCACGCCGAGGAGCCGCCCCTGGAGTCCAGCACCGGCACCGACGAACCGGGACCGCCCCCGGCCGAGGTCAAGTCCCCGGCCGAGCCGCTGGCGTCGGCTGTCGATCCCGCCGCCAACACCGCCGGTGAGGTAATGGGCACGATCCTGGGCACGGTCGGTCAATCCGCTGGAGCAGCATCGGGTTTGATGCCTGGCAGCGGTGGCGGTGGCCTACCGATGTCAGCACTGTCAGGGCTGCCGTCGATCCCGGGCCTGGGTGGAGCGCCCTCGATGAGTCCACCCGAACTGGGCTCTGACGAAGACGATTTCGATTTCGAGGATTCCTTCGGCACCAGCCCCGCCAGCTCCGGCGGCGGGGGCGGCGGCGGGGGCGGTCTCCCTGCTGCTCCGTCAGTGTCGGCGCCCGCCGCGGCGGCCCCCGGCATAGGGGCGATGCCGGCGCCTCCACCCGCGGCGGCAAGCACAGCGGCTGCGGGCGGGGCCGGTGCACGTATGCCGATGGGCGGGATGATGCCGCCGATGATGGGCGGCTTGGGCGGTGGCCAGACCGGCGAGCGAGATAAGGACCTCCATCCGGATCGACGGGTGGTACATCGGCACGCGGCCAATACCGAGGCAGTGTTCGGTGAGTTGGAGCAGTTGAGGAAGCGTCCAGGCCGTCGAAGGGCGGCTGCGACTCAGGAGGGAAGTACCGGTGACGACACCCACGACGACCACTAACCCAGCGGCAGCGGCGGCGCTACAAGCCAACGATGCGATGTTGGGACTGATCTATGACTGGATTGAGGAAGCCGAAGAATTCTTGTCCAGTGGGGACGACGACGACGACGTGATTGTGGTTCACGATTCCCGAGGCCGGTTGATTGACCTCGATGTGCGTGAAGGTCTTCAACGTGAACTCACCGTGGACGAACTCAACGATCAGATCAATGCGGCCTTGGGCGACAACGCTGAACGCGCCCGCCGGGGAATCGATGCGATCTCGGAGCGACTGTTTCAGCGGTGCGCTGAGCTGATCCCGGAGGAGCTTCGCAAACATCCTGTTGCTGACCAGCTTTCAGCGGCCATGCACGGACAGAGGGGGTAACGATATGCCAGCAGTAGCACCGTCAGGTGGTTCGGGAGACCTCATCAAGGTCGATCCGATTGCTCTGCCTGCCTCTGGGGCGACGACCGGCGCTGAGGCCGCGACAGTCGCTGCTCATGGTGCAGCCGGGCTCGCAGAAGGCGTCGGGTGTCTGGCCAGCGGGGCGGCACAGCCTGATGGGGTTTCGCTGGCGATCAATGCCATTACCAGCACATGGCCTGCTCAGCGTGCGTCATTTTTGGCCGATATGAGCCGGGCGGCAAGCACGGTTGCCTCCGGCGATGTCGGCAGCGCAGCGCAGTTGGAAGCGCAGGATGCCGAGAACGCGGCAGAGATAACCGCTGTCACGCCGACGACGATCAGCGTGTAGACCACGCGACGGCCGCAACCGAGTCGAAAAGATGATAGCCGGGCAGACCATAACGTTGGTAGGCTGTAGACAACCGTTATCGGGATCGCCGCAGGGAGGCGCAACACCATGAACCACCCAGTGATGCACGACGTGGGCAACACTCAGCAGTACAGCGCTGCCCCGCATCCTCCGGCGCCCGGCCACTACGGTGCGCTGCCACCAGCACCTCATCCTGGCGCGCCCGGACAGCCCCCCTCGCCGGCACGACGACGGTGGGTGATGCCGGCCGTGGTCGGCGGCACAGCAGTAGTCGCGCTGATTGCTGGCGTGACACTGGGCGCTGTCTTCGGGGGCGGCGGTACAAGTGACTCCGGGACCGGCACCGAAGCCCCGGTAGAGATTCAGCGGGATCCGGCCGGCGTGGCCGGCGGTGGTGCGCCATCGCCCGCTGAGGTACACGCTCAAGACGTCTCCCTGTGCACCAGCTACGCCATCATCAACAGTGCGATGGTGACTCCTGATAAAACCGGCTCTGATCTTCTACCGACCGTAACCGCGCTCCAGGTAGCGCTGGCCGACAATCCCGATGCCAGCGCACCCGTGCGCGTAGCAGTCACCGATCTCGCTTCAATCTATCGAGCTCGCGTAGCTGCTCATGGGAACGTTCGCACGCGAGGCCTGGCGGAACCACCCCCGTACAACATGGACGCAGAGAACGCGGCGGTCGAGCAGGTGTGGACCGTATGCGGATTGCGCGATTAGTAGGAAATAGGGGGTTCTAATGGCGGCGGTGATCGGTAATGCAGGGGATGTACAGCGACCGTCAGGACGCGCGTCCTCACTAACTGTGCTGCCGTATTGGCCGTCCATCAGCGAGACTGATTTGCAGTCGCTTGCCGATGACGAAAGGGCCATGGCGACATCGGTATCCGGGTATGCCGATACGGTGCAAAATGAGATGACTAAGGGTGCGAGCCTGCTAGTTGGTCAGGGAGGCGAAGCCCGTGTCGAGTTGATGCGCAAAATGGTCAATCACGCCGATGGAGGCGCCAGGCATTTCAAATCGACTGCGACGGCGGCGGATTCATTTCGTGCGATTGTCGTCGGGTTGAAGACTGACCTCAGTCGCGTCGCCGACGCGGCGGCCGAAGCATGGAATACCGCCCAATCCAGCGGCGGCACATCCGCTGCTGTGTCGGCCATGGCCCCGTTCAAAGCCGAAGCTGCCAGCCTCTACAGCACCGCACTCGAAGACATCGCCGCCACGCCAGCGGTTTTCCCCATCCCCGAAGCCCCGATCGGCGAAACACCTGATGCACCAAATAAGAACACCGCAGAACCTGCAAGCAACACCGAGGAGAAGCAAGACCTCGGAGATAAAGAGCCAGTACGCGATGCATCAGATCAAGACGCTATATCGGGCGACAAAGGCGATGCAGCCACCAACCCCGACGATGCGGAACGCCTAGCAACCGAGACTGGCGATACACAAACAGACATACTGCGTCCCGCTGAACCCACGCCAGCGGCATCTCCGGTCGGGACAGAGATGGGAGTGCCCGCCACGGGTATGCCGGCGACTGCGTTGCCGGTGGGGGGCGGTTCAGCTGGCGGGGGTATGCCGTCGGCGGGTTCGGCGATGGGTGGTTTGCGTCCGCCGCAGATGCCCGCTGGGCTTAGCAATCCGTTGGGCAGCGGGGGGAAGTCGCTGTCGGATGCGTTTACGTCGCCTGCGTCGGCGGCGGATTCGTTGGGTAGTGGTGGGTCGTTGACGAGTGCGGCGTCGAGCTTTAATTCGGGGTTGGCGTCGGGTATTGGTTCCTCGGGTGCGGTGTCACCGCCTCCGTTGGAGAGGTTCATGGCCCAGCATCCGGGTGCGGCGCCTGCGGTGGCGGCTCCTGCACCGAGTCCGGGGCAACCGTCGGTGGCGGCTGCCGGTGGCGGTTCTGCGGGCCCTGCTGCGGGGCCGATGGTCGGCGGTGGGCCGATGATGGCGCATCCTCCCGCGGCTGGGGGTTCCGGTGGTGGGCCGTTGGCCCCGTTTGTTCCGCCTGGTGGTGGGGCGGCGGCAGGTCCGACGGCGGCGGGACCAACGGCTCCTGCGTCGGCGGCGGCCGCGCCGGCGACTGCTGCTCCTTCGGGTCAGCAGGGCAGTGCTGCTCCGGTGATGGCAGGCACGTCGGGTGCGGCGACGGCGGCGAGCATGCCTGAGCCTGAGGTGAGTGCGGACTTGTTGTTGGCGCGTCAGGTAATCGACGGGTTGGTTCGAGGTACGGATGCCGCGTGGAACACGATTGATGCGGGGTTTGTGAATTGGGCTGTGGCCGTGGTGCGTACACAGCTTGGATCGCAGCTCGTCATTGGTTCTAGTGCTGGTGGTGGGGTTTATGTGCCTGCTTCGGTGTTCGTTCCGACGACGGCGCGGTTGGCGCCTATTGATCCGGCGTTGCCGTGGAGTTGGGCGTCAGGCTTTTTGGGTTGGCGGCGGCCGGCGGATTTGTTGACTGCGCATGCGGATGCGTTGTCCGACAGGGTGTCTGGGGTTGTGCGCAGTGCGTTGGTGACCACTGCGGAGGGCCCGCGTCCGTCGGGGTGGTCGGATTTCGAGACGGTGACGATGCGGTCGATTTTGCATTCGCCGGGGTCTGTGCCCGTGCTTGATGGTGCTCATCAGCATCGGTTGGCGACGATTGATCCGGCGCTGGCTCAGCAGATCGCGTCGGTGGGTACGGGGCCGGCATCGATATCAGTTGCTGCGGTGATCACTCGGAGTGTGGTTGAGTCGGCGGTGGCCACGGCCGGGGCGGTCGGTCCGGATGGTCCGGTGCGTGGTGCGGATGGTCCGATTCATGTTGCTGAGGCAGCCGACCTGTCGTTGTTGAATCAACTGAGCCAGGGCGTGGCCGTGGACTGGGATTCTTACGATGCCGAGGTCGCGCAGCGTCACGACGGCAATGCCACCAGTCCGCATATGAATGGGCCGCTGGATCTGGATGATTCGGCGGACTCGCTGCGTCAGCGTCTGCTGTACATGGCGTTCTATCGAACAGCGTTGATTGCGGAGCTCATCCGTTTCTGGCGGCAACCGGCCTCGCCGGCGTTGGCCGATATCGTGTACTGCGCCGTAGCGGCGGGCTTCAAGCCAATCGTTACCTCAACGTTGAACTCGATCTGACCGGGTTTCTTGGGCGTCGGTAAACACCTTCCGGCGGTATTTCGTCACGAACACCAGGTGGGCGTGCAGCAGCGACACGCTGTGCCGGACGCGGCGATAGGGCGTTGTCACAGGTCGCCTTTACAGTCGAAGGTATGCAGATGCGCTACCGGTACCGCATCGAACCGACACCGGCCCAGCAGGAGATGCTGGCGCGGGTGTTCGGCTGCTGCCGGGTGGTGTTTAACGACGCGCTGCGGGTCCGCGACGAGGCGTACCGGGCCGGGATGAAGCTGTCCGACAGTGAGATCCAGCGTCGGGTCATCACCATCGCGAAGACCACCACCGAGCGGGCCTGGCTGCGCGAGGTACCCAGTGTGGCGTTGGTGCAGTCGGTCAACGATTCCCGGCGGGCGTGGCGGAATTTCTTCGACTCGGCCACCGGGAAGCGTAAGGGCCGCAGGGTGGGCCGGCCGCGGTTCAAATCCCGCAAGGACCACCGGCAGTCGTTTCGGCTCACCCGCAACGGCTTCTCGATCCGCGACAACGGCCGGCTCTTCGTCGCCAAGGTCGGACAGGTCGCGGTGAGGTGGTCGCGCGAGCTACCGTCGACCCCGTCGTCGGTCACGATCATTCGGGAACCGGACGGGCACTTCTACGCCAGCTTCGTCGTCGACGTCTCGGCCACACCGCTGCCCGTGGTCGACCGGGAGGCTGGCGTGGATGTCGGGATCGCTCGGTTGGCCACGGTGGCCACCACCGACAGCCATCGAATCGATGTCGAGAATCCGAAGCATTTAGGCCGCAAACTACGCAAGTTGCGGCGGTTGGAGCGGGAGAAGTCCCGCCGGCAGAAAGGATCAGCCAACAGGGCCAAGACGCGGCGCAAGATCGCGATCGCGCATAACGAGGTTGCCCGTGCTAGGCGGGACTACCACCACAAGCAGGCTTTGGCGTTGGTTCGCGAGAATCAAGTGATCCACGTCGAGGACCTCAATATCGCTGGGATGGTGCACAACCGCCGGCTCGCACGTGCCATCAGCGATGCGGGGTGGGGCCAATTCGTGCGGATCATCGGCGAGAAAGCCGACCGCTACGGGCGCACCGTGCACACGGTGTCGCGGTGGTTGGCGTCGAGCAAAACCTGCTCTACACCTGGGTGTGGGCATCGGCTCGGCGAACTCCCACTACAGGTCCGGCAGTGGACGTGCCCCTCGTGCGAGGTGATTCACGATCGAGACCACAACGCCGCCAAGGTCATTCTCGCTGCCGGGCGGGCAGAGAGACTAAACGCCTGTGGAGCCCGTGTAAGACCGCAACCCGTTGCGGCAGTGGGCGTTGAAACAGGAAGCACCCCAACAGCGGCGTAAGCCGGGAATCCCGGAATCCGGGGAGCACGTCAAAAGCTGCGGACCCAGGTTTTTTTCTCGATATTCTTGCTGCGGCGACCCGAGCACTTCGGGATTATTGAGTCCAAGGTAACCATGCTGGAAGTGCCCCCCAGAGAACTGACGCGGCCCCAGGCCCTGTCTTCCGGCAGGAACTCCTGGGGTCCACTTCCGATGGCACCGCGATGCATCGGCTTTACCAGCAATTTTAGGTAAGCCGCACGAGCCGTGCAAGCGCAGTGCTACATGTGGCAGCTCCACATGGGCCTTCCGGGGGCGCGAGATGCAAAGGTGCTGTTCAAGTAGGCGTATGGCTGGTGTCAGCTCTTGGTGTGGTGTTTGAATTTGCACAGGCGCACGCTGTCACACAGCGTTGATTACTGATTGTTCACGTGATTAGTCAATGTGTGTAATATGTCTATCAGTGCGTGAGTGGCGTAGCGGCGTTGGCTGGAAGGGGACCGATGACCAGGCATCTGAGTCAGGATTCGCAGACCGATGAGCTGATGTCGCAGGTGGCGGCGACCGCGATGTCGTCTCGACGGTCGGTGGTCGTACGTGTGAATGCGATGGGGTTTGTGCGCTATGTGACGTTGAGCAATGAAGCTCGCCAGTGGGATTCGGTGACTCTGAACAAGCGGTGCCGGGCGGTGGCGGCGGTGGCTCATGATCGATGGTTGGCCAACCACGGGGTTTCTGATGGGACGTTACCGACGCTGGAAGCGGTTGCCGCTGCCGAGCGTGCATTGAACTTCTAGTCGCGTAAGGAGCGATGCATTATGTCGTGGGACGTGTTCGGGTTGGCGATTAACCAGGTCGTGGGGGATGCGTTGAAGGCGTTCGCGGGGCCGGGTGCTGTTCCGTTGAGCACCGGGCCTGGGGGTGTTCCGTTTCCGTTGGAGCCTGCGCCGGCTCCTCCTGGTCCGGTTCCGGGTCCGCCTCCAGCGCCGGAGGGTCCGCCTACGACGACCACAACGACACCCGGTCCGCCCGGGGCCCCGACTCCACCGACGGGGCCGGCGACGCCGCCCCCGCCTCCTCCAGGTGTTCCTGAGGGTGGTGACGGTGGGCCCGCGGCTGAGGCTGCGAAGGAGAATGCTCGCAAGATCGGGATGATGCTGGAGGCTCTTCACGATTTGGACTCGGCCGGTATCAGTGCCGATGAGATCGCTGCGGCCGGGGAGGCCGGTCGTGTGGAGCTGGAGAAGATCAATTCCGATGTGCAGGCGAAGATTGCCGAGCTGAAAGCCAGCGGCGCTTTGTACACCCCGGAGGGGCAGCAGGCCCTGATGGACTACAGCAAGACGCGGTTGGAAGAAGCACGTGGGGTCATTGAGAAGGCCGCAGCTGAGGCTGAGGATAAGGCCAAGGACACCGACAAGAACACCGCCGCGTACGAGGGTGTCGGTGGTCAGGGGAACGGTAGTGCTGACGGCGGGGCCGGTGGTGGAGAGGCTGGTGGCAGCGGGGCCGAGGACAAGTCGGCTGGTGAGCCTGTGGCGGCTGCTGGGCAGCCCGGTCTGGGTATGGGTGGGATGCCCGGCATGGGTATGGGTGGCATTCCTGGGCTCGGTGGTGGCATTCCGGGCTTCGGAGGCGGGGGTTCTCCGTTCGGTGGTGGAGGCGGCGGGCTACCAGGTGCGGGTTTCGTTGATCCGTTGGCGTCGTCGTTGGCGGGGCTCGCTGATCCAGAGCGGGCAGGCCTGGGTTTCAACGACGAGCCGGACGATGAGCCGGCCGATAAGGATTCCGAGGGTCCTGAGTTCGATGACACCGAGCACAAGGACGACGGCGGCTCCGGCGAGGGCACTAACGACGACGAGGACGCAGGCACGCAACCGGCTGGCGCCAACGGTGCGCCTGGCGGCGAGCCTGGCGTTGTTCCGCCGGTCGTGGAGCCTCCGAAGTCCACGGAGATCACGTTGCCGAGTGGTGAGGTGACCGAGGCGCGGTCGCCTGTTGGTGCTGAGGCGGTGCGGGCGGCGTTGGCAGGTTCGTCGGTGTCTGAGTCGTATCAGAAGGCAGGTATTACGTTGCCTCCTGCGGGGACCCCGGTGACTGAGCCGATTCCGCCGACGAAGTTGCAGGCCGGTGATGTCGGTATGTGGAAGGACCACCAGGTGATGGCCTTGGGCAACGGCAAGGTGCTGGTCTCGGGTCAGGAACAGCCGTTGGAGAGCGTCAGTTCGGGGCCGGACTTCCTGGGCTGGTTCGACCCCACCGCGACAGGTAAGACCCCGGCAGCGGTGTAGAGCATGTCTGTGGAGACGTTTGTGCGGTCGGCTGGGGGGGTGATGGGTGGTGTGCGCGACGGATTCGGCGCGTCCGGCGGTTCAGCTTTGTTGCCGCTTCCGGCCACCCCGCCACCGGCACCGCCGGCCCAAGCGCCCGGCAGCGGGGGCGCGGCTGAGGGGCAGGAGAACAGCGGGTGGCAGATCAGCAATAAGGTTGCCGCCCTTGCTGATCAGGACAACACCGCACACTCCGAGCTACAGTCCACCCTGGGATGCTCCGAGGAGCATCAGGGGGAGATGACCGCGATCATCGATCAGGCAGTAGTCGATGTGCAGTCGATGGGGCTGGCAACCAACACTCCCGAAGGTAAGCGGGCGTTGATCACCGCGATCATGCAACGGCTGGAAGAGACCCGCGGCACCGCC
This sequence comes from Mycolicibacterium obuense, assembly GCF_055397605.1. Classification (NCBI taxonomy): domain Bacteria; kingdom Bacillati; phylum Actinomycetota; class Actinomycetes; order Mycobacteriales; family Mycobacteriaceae; genus Mycobacterium; species Mycolicibacterium obuense. Next base: position 99,240 of record NZ_LC872746.1, read on the forward strand.
GATGCCGGCACTGCCCACGCGGGTACTCATGCGGCCTCGACGTCGGCGAATGTCGCAGGCTACAACGATATCGGCGGTGTGCCGCGCGGCCCGTCACCGCTGGCCGGATTCGGCGGCGCCATGCCAGGTATGGGCGGCGGAATGCCCGGCGGGATGCCGGGCATGGGTGGTGGCGGGATGCCGGGCATGGGTGGATTGTCTGCGCTGGGGCAGCCGTTGAGCGCCTTGAGCGGACTGGCCTCCCCGGCCGGACAGACCATCACCAGAGCAGCGGCGTCAGGCCGTGATTCGGGTAGTGGCTCTGGGCGAAATGTGTCGTCAGCGGGACCTATTTCTGTCAAGGATGTTCGGTATGACCGTGAGAAGTTCGCCGTCGGCCGGGAGGCCTACAAACGCTATGTGGCCGAGGCGCTCGACGTCATGGGCATCACTGACCCCCAGGCGCGAGAGAACTGGAGCCGCGGGTTGATGACCGCGGCCGCGCGGGAGTCGAGCTTCAACCCGCTCGCGGTCAATACCGATAAGAGTGACTACAACGTTCAGACGTCCACAGGATCGGGACCTGATGGTTTCCCGAATAAGGCGTCGCGGGGTGGATTACAGACGATTCCGACGACGTTCGCTGCCTACCATCAGCCCGGCACGTCAACCAACCTTTATGACCCGGTAGCCAACATCAGCGCCGCCATGAACTACGTGATGGATCGCTACGACGTGTCCCGCGATGGCAGCAACGTGACGAAGGTGCCTCAGTTCAACCCTCGTTCCACTGGAGGTGGCTACTGATGTCTGTGGAGACGTTTGTGCGGTCGGCTGGGGGGGTGATGGGTGGTGTGCGCGACGGATTCGGAGCCTCGGGGGGCTCGGCGCTGCTGCCGTTACCGGCCACCCCGCCACCGGCACCGCCGGCCCAAGCGCCCGGCAGCGGGGGCGCGGCTGAGGGGCAGGAGAACAGCGGGTGGCAGATCAGCAATAAGGTTGCCGCCCTTGCTGATCAGGACAACACCGCACACTCCGAGGTGGAATCGGCAGCGGGATCGTCGGGGCTGCATCAGGGGGAGATGACCGCGATCATCGAGCAGGCAGTGGTCGATGTGCAGTCGATGGGTTTGGCAACCAACACTCCCGAAGGTAAGCGGGCGTTGATCACCGCGATCATGCAACGGCTGGAAGAGACCCGCGGCACCGCCGAGGCGGGGACCGCTGATGCGGGCACTCATGCCGCCTCGACGGCGGCCAATGTCGCGGGGTACAACGATATTGGCGGTGTGCCGCGCGGCCCGTCACCATTGGCCGGATTCGGCGGCGCCATGCCAGGTATGGGCGGCGGGATGCCGGGCGGAATGCCGGGCATGGGTGGCGGGATGCCGGGCATGGGCGGCCTGTCTGCGCTGGGGCAGCCGTTGAGCGCCTTGAGCGGACTGGCCTCCCCGGCCGGACAGACCATCACCAAAGCAGCGGCGACCAAGCCTAGTGGCGGTGCTGATCGCGGGCTGGATACGAGCGGGCCCGGCCGTGCCAATGAGCGTGGGCTGCAGAAATACACCAAGCTGATGAACCGGGCTATCAGTGCTGCGTTCCCTGAGATCAAGGAAATTGGTGGGGTACGCCAAGATTCACTGCACTGGCATCCCGACGGGTTGGCCTTGGACATCATGATCCCCAACTGGGATACCCCCGAAGGGCGCCAGCTCGGCAATGAGGTCGTCAACTTCCTGGTCCGTAATCGCACCGAGCTGGGATTGGACCACATGATCTGGCGACAGCAGATGATTCAGCCCGATGGAAGCGCATCGATGATGGGTGATCGCGGCAGCGCGACGCAGAACCATATGGATCACGTACACGCGGTCTCGATCGGCGGGGGAAGGTAGGGCCAGGTGGCGGGATCGAACGAGTCCGAGAAGCAGCGGCCGCCGCGGCGGCGCGGCACTGGGCTGACGTATGCCTCGTTGGAGCAGGTCGCCGCATGGCGGTTTCTGTGGCATCGGATGGCGGTCGCGGTGGCTCGACATTCGGTGCGTCTGGTGCACGATCCGTCGAAGAACTACGGGGCCTCGACCCTGGTGGGTGTGGTGATCGCGGCGCTGGCGCTCGGGGTGTGTTTTGTGTTGGCGTGGCTGCGGCCCGCAGGCCAGATTGGGGACTCCAAGCTGGTGGCCGACCGCGCCAGTGGAGCGCTCTATGTCGATATCGACGGCACGATGCACCCAGTGCACAATTTGGCGTCAGCTCGACTCATCCTGGGGCAAGGTGCTTCCCCCAAACTTGTACCGATGGCACAGATCGAGGACCGTCCGATGGGTCCGATGGTCGGGATCATCGGTGCCCCCGATGATTTGACGCCACGCACACCCCAGACCACCGGCTGGGGTTTGTGCGACAGGCTGGGCTCTGGTGGACCGCAGAGTAAGCCCTCGGTCACGGTGCTCGCCGGCGACTTGGAGTTGGGTGATTGGTCACACGAGATGCATTCACCGCAGGCGGTGTTGATGAACTATGGCGGCTCGGTGTATCTGGTGACCGATGGCCACCGATCGTTGATCGACCTCGCTGATCGTCCGGTGATGCTGGCACTGGGTATTCAGGCCGGTGGTGTGCGGCCCGCGCCGATGTCGAAGGCTCTGTTTGAGGCCTTGATTCCTACTGCGCCCTTGCGGGTTCCGGCGGTGCCGAATCCCGGGGGGCCTGTCGGGTACGCCACGACGCAGCTGCCGGTCGTGTCGGGGTCGGTGGTGCGCTCGGTGTCCGCTGACGGACAGCAGCAGTTCTTTGTGGCCTTGCCGGCCGGCATGCAGTTGATTCCCGAAACGGTGGCGTTGATGTTGAGTAATGCCGACCCATCTGGTCAGGGACGGGTGCTTGAAGCGGCGCCTCACGTTGTTGCTGACGCTCCCCAGGCGGTCGGCTTCGACGTCTCGAAGTATCCCCGGGGTCCCCTGACATTGTTGGACAAGGCTGTGGAGCCTGTCACGTGCGTGGTGTGGAGCAAGGACGCCAACGAGGCTCAGGCCAGCGTGAGGACGGTCTCGGGGCGTCGGCTACCTATCCCGGTCAGTGAGGAGCCCAAGGTGATGCGGATGGTATCTGGCCAGGCCAACGATGCTGCCGATGCAGTCTATCTGGGCTCCGGTAGCGCGAATTTTGTTCAGGTCACGGGTGTGGAGCCAGACTCGCCGCGTCGTGAGTCGTTGTGGTGGATCGGCGATACCGGGGTCCGGTTCGGGATTGATGTCGCGGGGCAGGGCAATTCAACGCAGCAGGCCTTGGGGTTGAAGGACACGACGCCGACGCGCGCTCCGTGGACGGTTATCCGATGGTTGCCGGCGGGACCACTTCTGTCGGAGCAGGCGGCGCGCGTGGAGCGGGACACGGTGATCAACATTCCGGGCCAGCGGTTACAGAGCGAGGGGAACTGATCGCAATGACCAAGCAGGGATTCGACAAGGAGAAGGTGCGCTCGCCGGAGCTTGGCGAGCGCAGCCTGACATTGCCCGAACTGGCCGAATTGGTGCGTCCGCCGCAGTCTCGGCCGCCCATGTGGGTGTGGATCTTAGTGTTCGTCATCGCCGTGGTGACGTTGTTGGTCATCATGATCCGTAGCGGAGCGCGCACGATGGGTATGGGCGGCCTGTTCATTCTGCCGATCATGCTGATGTCGGTATTCATGATGATGCGCAACCGCGGGGGCGGGCAGAATGAGAAAGCACGGCCGGCGGCATTGGCGGCCAGTCGGGTGGATTATGCGCGCACTCTCGATGAGTTGCGTGAAGATGTCCATGAGGGCGCCCGGGCGCAGGCCCGCGAGATCGCCTACCACCACCCCAACCCCTCTGAGGGTGCGCTGTTAACGCTGGTCGGCACAGCCCGAATGTGGGAGCGCTCCCCGAATGACCGGAACTTCGGGCATGTGCGCATCGGCGTCGGCGTAACACGTCTGAGAACGAAAATACTTCCTCCCCAGAAGGTTCCGCCGCCAGAGTTTCGGGAGACGGCCACGGCGATTGCCGCCCGCGATTTCTTGTTGACACAGAATGTGGTCCACGACGTAGCCCGGCCGCTGCATTTGTTCGACCAGATGGGGTGGTCGTTCTTCACTGCCGAGGATGACCAACGCCCGATCGTTCAAGGCTTGCTTCGCGCAATGGTCTGCCAGCTATGCGCGTTCCACGGTCCGGATGCGGTTCGGTTGGCGATCATCAGCGATGACGAGGCGGCGTGGCAGGGCGCTAAATGGCTTCCCCACGTGGGTGATCCGGTTCTCATCGATGCCTCCGGACCAGTGCGGATGATCTATTCCGATGTGGGTGAATTTATGGATCGGCATGGAGCTGCGCTGCAATCAAAGGGTCCGTGGTCAGCTCGCATGGAGGGGATGCCACCTCCCGACGATCACATGGTGGTAGTGGTGGACTTGCCGGGGGCCAACTGCGCTCCGCTGCTCGGGGTGCTCAAGAACGGTGACCTCGGTGAGCCGGTAGACGCGATGGGGTTCGCCGGTTTGTGTGTGCTGGAGGCCACCGGAGATACGTTCTCTGCATTGGCGACATCGGCAACAGCGTTCGTCCTTGATGACCAGGGCAACTTGTTGCGCGCCGAGGAGGTGCTGTGATGACCGAGGTGTCTAGCCGGTACGCCAAAGGGCTCAAATTCGCCGCAAAGCCGGACGTGATGTCCCAGGTGGAGTTCGAGGTTTTCGCTCGGGCGATATCGCGGTTCGAGCGTGAAGATGCCGCGACACGCCTGCTGGCCGAGCGGGCCGCTGATGCTCGGGCGGGCCAGGATTTCTTAGACTTCTTCGAGATCGCGGATGCTCGGCAGTGGGATCCACACACGTTGTGGTCGAAAATGACTGTGCAGAACAGGTTGCGGGCGGCGCTGGGCAAGAACCCGACCTCGGGCAAGCCGGTGTGGCTGGACCTGAAGGAATCCGATGAAAGCGGCATGGGTCCGCACGGGATGTTGACCGGTCAGATCGGCTCGGGGAAGTCCGAGACGTTGGTGGCGTTCATTTTGGCGTTGGCCATGACGCACAATCCCGAAGTCCTGCAGTTGATCTTGGGCGACTTCAAGGGTGAGACGGCGATGATGGCGCTAGCTGACTTGCCTCAGGTTCAGGGTGTCATTTCCAACCTCGAAGAATCCTCGTCTCGGCTGGATCGCCTGGAGGACATGCTCAACGGTGAGGTGGTGCGTCGTGAGACCATCTTGAAGGCCGCCGGGTACAAGGATGTCCGCAACTATGAACGGGCGCGGGCGACGACGCGTCCGGAGCTGGAGCCGCTGGGCGCTCTGTTGATCGTGCTGGACGAGTTCTCCGAGCTGCTGAAAATCCGGCCCGCGCTTACCGGAACGTTCGACACGGTGGCCCGTAAAGGTCGCGGGCTCTGGATGCATATTCTCAACGCGTCGCAGCGAGTCGAGTCGGGTCGCATGGCGGGAATGATCAGCCAGCAGACCTACTCGATCGGGTTGAAGCTCAAGGACGCCGGGCAATCGCGCCAGGCGATCGGGTCACCGAAGGCGTACACCGACTTGATCGGGGCGCCAGTGGGCACCGGTTTCTTGGTCCACGAGGACGAACACCAGTTGTTCCGGTCGTTCTACGTGTCAGCGCCCTTCATTGCGCCAGTGGTGGGCAAGGCACAGCGACGGCGCCAGGAGGGCCAGTTCATCGACGCGCACCGCTTCGAGGCCGGCGTGCACTCCTTGCCGATCGACATCGAATTGGTCGGTGACGAGGATGATCGCGCAGCTCAAGAGCAGGCCGAGGCGCAGGCCCTGGCGCAAACCGACGTCGATTCCCCGACGGTGGTCTCGACTTTGGTCGGGCGGCTGGCCGAAGCAGGCCGTGTCTGCCGGCCGATGCACCGGATGTATCTGCCCCCGCTGGAAGACGTCCCAGCAATCCCGTTGGACGAGATGGCTCAGGAGTTCTGGGGCCGGGACTGGCTGGATGTCACCGCGGACGCCGGTTTGCGGGTGCCCTACGGCCGCGCCGATGACCCGTTTGCTCACACCCAGGCTTTGGTTGTGGCGGACCTGTCCAGGGCTCAGGGCAACGTGATGACGGTCGGAGCACCACAGAGCGGGAAATCGACCGCACTCCAAACGATCGTCACATCCCTGGCCATTTCGCACAGCCCGCAACGGGTGCAGTTCTACGGCGTCGATTTCGGCGGCGGCAGACTCGACGCGTTAACAGGGTTGCCGCACATAGCCGGGATCGCGGGCCAGGGCAACGCGGAGAAGGTCGCCCGCGTGGTCAGTGAGGTCGAACGGATTCTCAGAGATCGGGTGCGCAGCTGGGAGATCGCGGGCTGCGACCTGGAAGAGTTTCGTGCGCGAAAGTTCGCCGGCAAGCCCGGCGAAGTCCCCGACGACGGGCATGGCGATGTTTTCTTGCTCGTTGATAATCTCCCCGGGCTCAAACAACAGGACATAGATCTGCACGGCCGGATCGTCGCACTCGGATCGGGCTCGGCGCTGAACTACGGCATTCATTTACTGGTGACCAATGACCAGTGGGCGACAGCGAATCTGACTCTCAAGGACAAGTGCGGCACACGCGTCGAGATGCGAGTGCAGGAAGCCACTCAGAGCGAGGCCGGTGATCGTGAGATGGCCGCGAAGGTTCCCGATCAGCCAGGCCGGGGACTCATCAAGGACGGCGGCAAAACGTTGCACTTCTTGGTGGGGGTGCCTGTGTCGTCAACGGTCCTCTCGTCGGTGGGCTCTGATTACGGCCAGGATGCGGTCCAGCAGACGTGCGCGCTGATTGCGCAGCGCTGGAGTGCTCTCGGTGTTGCCCCTGCCCCGACGTTGCCGACGTTGCCCGCTGAGGTGCAATACGCCGAACTCGATGATGTGCCGCGCGGGATGTTGAAACTTGGGATCGGTGAGCAAGCGCTGGCCACAGTGGGTGTGAACCTGGCGGAGTGCTCGCACTTTTACGCCGTGGGCAGCGCGAAATCGGGGCGCACCACGGTGCTTAGGACCCTCATCACGTCGATCCAGCAGAGTTTCACCCCCGAGGCCGCGAAGATCATTGCCTTCGACGTCGGCCTGGAATTGGGGGCGTTCATCGATCCGGCCTACTTGATGTTCTACAGCTCGGATGCTCAGGAGATCGGTGAGGCGGCCAAGAAGCTGGCGTCCAAGGAGTCCATGGCCAAGCGCACCCCGCCGGCGGATGCTAGTCCCGAGGAGAAGGCTCGGTGGCGTTTTACTGGGCCGCGCCTTTTCATTGTCATTGACGACTTCACCCTGCTCAATGTTCCTGGGTACAGCTCGATGTCGGTGGTGGCCCCTTTAGAGCCCGTCGTGTCCCGCGGCCGCCAGATGGGTGTCCACTTCCTGGTGGCCTCATCGGTGAAGAATTGGATGTCCACCACGGGCGGCAACAAGATCATCTCTGGGATGAGCGCTGCCGGGGCTGGTGTGCTGATCCTTGATGGCGCCCGAGACGATGGGCCGATTGTTGCCGGCATCCGTGCGACTCCCCGCGTACCGGGGCGTGGGGAGTTGGTCTACCCGAAGAGCGGCCGCCAAGTGATCCAGGTAGCTACCCCGCCGCTACCTGAGGGCTACAGCCCGATCGCTCATCGCGATGAATGGTGAGCGCTGGAAATTCGCACATGACAACGTCGTCAAATCGTGGTGGTATCAAAGAGGCAGGCCAGTCGCATGTATGGCTGGCAAACAAGTAAACAGACACGGGTACTGTTCACTTCATGTGTACGCAGTGACTATTGCTGTGTTATCGTGCAGGAGTCCTGATTAGTTAGGGGAGGCGTCCATGACGTCAGTAGTTGTCAATCCGGTCGGACTTGCCGCCGCCGCCGCGGCCACCGCAGGGCTTTCAGCCCAAGCCGCGGGGCATACGGCGCAGGCGGCCGCCGCCGCGGCGGTCGTGCCGCCGGGGCTGGAGGAGATTTCGGCGACCAACGCGGCGAAGATCGCCGCGTACAGCGCGGAGGTGTCAGCGGTTCTGTCCGGGGCGTCGGCGATGCAGGCGCTCTACGGCGTGGCGAACTCGGTGGCGGGCACGGTGACTTCGCTCGAGGATGCCGCCAACGCCGTGTTGATGAACGCGGTCCTGTAGGACCCAGGCAGGGAAGACGGGGAGCGCGACTATGCCACCGGGGGCTTACCAAGCCGAACCGCCGGAAACTACGTCGGCAGGCTTTTGGCTTGGACCGTCAGCTGCCTCGTTCTTCGCGTCGGCTGCGCAACTCGAAGCGCTGGCCGGTGCCATCATCGGCATGTTGGGCGGGCATGCGGCCGTGGAAGCCGCGATGTCCGTGAGTTGGCCGTCCGCCACAGGCGAGATCGCCAGGTTGGCCCATGTCCCGCATCTTGTGTGGCTGGGGACGGTGGCGACCATGCTCAACCACGCCTCGGCCAGCATCATGGCCACCGGGGACGCGTTCGAGACGCTGCGGGCAGCGACCCCCAATCCGGGTGAGGTCGTCGGCAATCAGAGCGAGCACATGGCCTTGGTGGGGGCGAACTTTCTAGGGATGCTGACTCCGCTGATCGTCGCCAATCGTGGCCAGTACACCGAGATGTGGATGCGGGGCGCGGCCAACAAGTCTGCCTACGAGGCAGCATCACTGGCCGGGGTGCAGGCGATACCGCCGATCCCGCCACCACCGCCGAGCACCGTTGGTGCGGCGGGGGGCGGCTCTCAGCCAGCCGCGCAGTCCGCCGACCCCAGTCAGATGATGGAGACCGCGACTGGCTTGTTTCCGCAGCTTCTGAGTATGCCGACGCAGGCACTGTCGGCGTTCAGTGGCGGCGGTCCGTTCAAGAGCATCACGGAGCTGCCGCAGCAAGCCTTCGGTCAGCTCAGTTCGCTTGCGTCATCGTTGAATGTGTCACCGGACGATCTGGGAGCCGATTTCTCCGCAGGCGGCGCGGACTGGGTGACCCAGACGCCGCAGGCCGGGGGCGCAGTCGCGGCCTCGCTCGGCGGCGCTGGCGGGGGCGGCGGGATGGGAGGGGCCATGTCGGCCGCCTCAGCGCTGCGCAGTCCCGGCTCTTGGGCGTCCTCGGTAAGCGCGGCGACCCCAGTCAGCGCTGACACGGGCTCGCGCATCGAGCAGGTGCGATCCGGGACAACGATGCCGGCCAGCATGGGCGGCGGCGGAATGATGGGACCGATGGCCCACGGGGCCGCCGCGGCAGGGGCCGCCAATCAGCAGGATTCGGAGAAGAAGCAGGTCGACGGCGCCACTGTGATGGCGGCGGCGTCGAACCTCTACACCGGCACCGACTCGATACCGGTGATTACCGGAGGTGGTGGTCTGCTGACTGCCAGCGCCGGGGGCAAGGGGGTGCCCTGAGCGAGTTGCGGGCACAACACATTCTCGACATACATACAGGCGACACACCCGAAAACGGCTGTCGCCGTTAATGAAAGGATTATCAGGACATGACGATTGCCGGCGATATGGAGCTCATGGAGACCACCCAGCAGGGTCTCTTTGAGAAGCAGGACCGGTTGCAGTCGATGGTGCAGCAGCTCGGCTCGGCACTCGAAGCCGTCGCACCGGGTTTCAAAGGTGCTGGCCAGGCTGCGTTGATGCGGGTCGGTGAAGACCTGCAGACCATGGGCAACCAGCAGGCCCTCATGCAGGAAGAGCACGGTCAGAAGATGGGCGTGTCGAAGACGAGCCTGCAGGAAGGCGATGAGGACGCCGCTGCCGGCCTCAGTGCCATCGACGCCCTGAGCCTCTGACCAGGGCATTACACCCCGAATCTAGGAACTAACGTAGAGGAGCACCATCATGAGCTTGATCGAATACAACGTCCCGATGATTCAGGACTGCGCTCAGCAGATCGCGGCCTGCAAGACGCTGACGGCCGAGGTCGCCGCCGAGGCGAACAAGTTGAAGGCCCTGACCGAGACGTCGTTCCAGGGCGGCGGCGGCGACGGCTTCCGTGAGAACTACACCCGAGCCATCACCATGGTCGATGCCTTGAGCGGCAAGCTCAACGAGGCTGAGACCGCGCTGCTGACCGGTGCGGACGGAATGGTCGCCAAAGACGCGTCGATCAAGGCGCAGTACGTGTAGGTGGCCACCCACCTTCTGTGACGGGTATTCGGCCCGGTCTGGCGATTCTGTCGGCAGGCCGGGCCGACTGCTTGACAGCAGTAGTGCAACAAGATCGTTCACGACGGGGAGAAGAACCATGGGCGGGACAGCATTTGTGGGACGTCCGGGTCCGCGTGCGGCGGGACCACAGCCGGCGACAAGCTTGGAGATCACCGCCGAGGGGCTCTGGCTGGTGCAGGCATTGTGTGCGGTCGAGACGTTGCCCGCAGTGCTCGTGTGTCGGCCATTTGTGAGTGAATGCGGCGTGCCGGAGAGTCACCCGGGCTATGCGGTGCTCCACGAGGCAGGCGTCCTGTTCGATGGCGATGCCGTGCACCCGCAGGTGAAGTTGTGGATGGAAACACTCGGCAATCCGGATGTGGTGCTGTCGTGTCTGATCCACCGCGGCGGCGAGCATCTACGGGTGGCTATTGCCCGCCGCGGTGATGTAACGGTCGCCGCCGCGCGGCACGGGGAGAACGTCACGGTGGAGAGCTTGGGCCCGGGCATGACGCTCGCGGGCTTGGTGCAACGCGTGCTCCCGCTGTGCGGTCCGGCCGTGGCGCCGGCGTCCTTCGACGCGGTTACCGTCCCGACCGCGGACTTGCTGAGCAGCTTGGCGCAGGTGTTGCGCGGCGAGCACAGTCCGATGGTGGCGTTGGGCCGGCTGGGCATGGATGCCAACCAACATCGCATCGTCACGCTAGCAGCCGATCATCCGGTCATGGAGTTGTCGATGGTTGTCGTGACCCACGGCAGTAACCATCAAATGCAGGTCAGTAAGACAGCAGCAACGGTGACTGATACCAGTGCTGGCAGGGTCGTCAGCGGGCCTGTTCGTAGCGAGAGTGGCTCCTGGTGGACGTTGATCGCGCCGGGGTCAGACGCGGCGATCCTCTCAGCGCTCAAGTCGGTGATGTCTACGGTTGGCCTGGCGGACTGGTCAGCTACGCCTAAGCCGGGGCGTTAAGGGCGCCATCCTTCAGCCCTGGCCGTGCCACCGAAACGTCACCACATAAATCAGTCAAATCATATGTTTACGTGGTGACCAAAAGTGATTAATCATGTACTGTTATGAAGCAGTTCCAGGAGGTAGGCCACTTGTGGCGCAGGAGAATCGAGAGCCCGTGAGCGATCAGGACTTTTTCAGCCAGTATCTACAGCCGACGGGTACGCCCGCCACCGGGGACGACCCGGCGACTCCGCTGCCGTCCAACGACGATGCACGTGACGGCGGCGATCCGCCCCTCAACGGGGGAAGCGCTGTGCCGCAAGCTGATCCCTTCGGGGCAGAGGCCACACCGCCCACTGCGGGACCGCGCGTGCCCGACGCTGGATTCGATGGTGGAAACCCAGCAGCCGCGTACCCCGCGCCCCCGGCGACGAGCACCTCACCGCAGACCGCTGACCTCGGGTACGCCAGCACCCACCGACCACCGGACCCCTACACAGCACCACCGCTACCGCCAACGGGCGGAATCGATGGTGTCCACGCCGCGTACCCGCAGGCAAGCACCCCACCGTGGACAGCTGGCGCTGAATACGACAATGGATACCCGGCAGCCGCACACCCCGCGCCCCCGGCGGCGGGCGCCCCGCCGCCCTGGGGAGCCGACCCCGGATACAACAGCACCCACCGACCACCCGACCCTCACGCAGCGCCACCGCCGGCCGGGTACCCGACGCCGCGGCAACCCGGTGACCAGTCGACAGCGCGGCACGCTCAGCCACCAGGACCCAGCTATCAGCACGTCGGTCATGCAGGCGCCTACAGCGGCTCCCAGCGCGGGTACACGGACCCAGCTCCGCGGCACATGCCCACCCCGCCGCCCCCGGGACCCTACGAGCCACACGGTGGTTCGCCGCGTCCAGGGCCGACCGAACGGCCGGACTGGCAGTCGGGACCTCCCGCCGGTTATCCGGGCGGACCGGCTCCGCAGCCCCCGCCCCCGCCCGCCGCCCGCCCTGGTCCACTCAGTGGGCCCGGACAGCGCCATGAGTCGGTGGGCGCCATGCAGTCTCAGGTCCGAGAAGCCGATTTCGTCACCCCATACAAGCAGGTTCCCGAGCGCGGGTGGCGGCGCAAGGTGTATCAGACGACGCGGATCAACTTGGGGCTCAGTCCTGCTGAGCGTGAATGGAATGATCTGCGGCGACGCCTGACGGTCAATCTGCGGGGCACGTACACGATCGCGGTACTGCAACAGAAAGGTGGGGTGTCCAAGACCACCACCACCGTCGGCATCGGTGCGGCGCTGGCGCGTTACCGCGACGACAAGGTAGTGGCCATCGATGCCAATCCAGCCAGCGGTAACCTCGCCAAACGGATCAATGAGCCGAGCACGGGAACGTGGCGCGGGTTGTTGATGGATCAGAATCTGCACTCTTACAGCGATTTTCGGCACTACCTGGGCAAGGACAGTTCCTCCGGTTTGGAGGTTCTTGCCGGTGATCCTGGCGACGAGGTGATCACCGGTCACGCGTTGGCGATGACATGGCAACGCCTGTCTCGGCAGTACCCGATCGCGTTGCTCGACTGCGGAAATCAGATGCGTGACGATGTGATTGCCGCTGTGCTGTCGATGGCAGACGTTGTGGTGGTTCCCACCACCACGCGCTACGACGGGGCCGAAGCCGCCCGTGAGACGTTGGATTGGCTTATGCAGCATGGTTATCCGCACCTGGTGCGGTCGGCGGTAATGGTCGTCAGCAACGTCAATAAGGTCACTCCCACCAAGGCTGTACGCAATCTGCATGAAGGATTCGAGCGAGCGGTGCGGGCAGTCCATGACATTCCCTACGACCCGCATCTCAGCGATGCCACGGCCATCAACTTCGATCGGCTCGCACCGCAGACCCAGCGGGCTTTCATTGAAACAGCGGCCTCGATTGTCGACGGATTCGCAGGCGCGGCAGATAAAGATCCGGGGTATCGGCCCCAGTGGCCGACACCTGGCCATGAGCATGGGCAGGAGCGGCGATGACATCAACTGACGTTGCGGCGACAGACAATTACCCAGTCGGAACGGTCGCTGCCGAACGAGTGCGGCTGGCTGAACAGGTACGGGTGGCGGTGCTCTTTGAAGGCCGTCAGCACGATCTCACGTTGCCTGCAAGCTCGCCAGTAGCCGCTGTCGCGGATTCGTTGGTGCGCGTTCTACTGACCCGTGAGGGTAACGAAGACGGAATGCGCAGGCCCGATGACGAGCGCATGATCAGCCCAGGTGTGGTGCGGATGACGCTGATCAGTGGGCAGCCCTTGGACCGTACCCAGAGCCTGACGCAGCAAGGTGTGCGTGATGGCGAACTGCTGGTGCTCGACATCATCGATGCCGAAGTCGAGTTCACCCCGATCTTCGAGTCGCCCTCCTCCGCAGTGGCGGTACTCAATCAGCAGCAGCATTCGGTGGTGACCGCTGAGACTGCACGCCGCGTGGCCGGGGTGGTGGTGGCGGCGGCTGTCGCGGCAGTGACCGCCCTGTTGGGGTTGGCCTGGTGGCGCAACCTGGACAGCGGTCAAGACTGGAACCTGATTCCCGGTGTCGCGGCCGCGGGTCTGGCAGTGGTGCTCCTGGTTGTCGGATCGTTGGTGTGGTGGCGAGCTAAAGACTCGGTGACCGCGACGGCAATGTGGCTCTCCGGTGTGCTTATCGCCAGCCCGGCAGCAGCGGTGATGGTGACTCCTGGCTATCCCGGGGCGTGGCATCTGATGCTGGCGGCGGTCGTCACAGCAGCGGTGGCGGCGGCCTTATGGCGGTTGAGTCCTGCCCCACGGATCGTGGTATCGGCCACCGTTCTCATCAGCACCGCCACAGCGGTATTGGCGTTGATCTACGCGCTGACTGGAGTCTCGCTGCAGAACCTCTCGGTCGCGGTGCTGGCGGTCAACCTTTTCGTCCTCACCGGCGCGCCCAAGCTGGCGGCACGGATGGCGGGTATCCCGATCCCGCCGTTTCCGACCGTCACCGGCAAAGACACCTTCGCCGATGCCGATGCTATTGCCGCCGAGGCGTTGGTCGCTGCGGAGCATCAGGGCACACCGACCGTGGAGCAACTTCGGCGCTCGGCTGAGGCCGCGAACATCTACCTGACGGCCCTGCTGGTAACGGTCGGAGTCTTCTTTGTGGGCGGCTCGATCTGGGCGGTGATACCCGGGCAGGGACGCTGGTGGCTGGCCACGGTGTACATCGGCGTGCTGGCCGCGATTCTGGTGATGCGAGGCCGGGCATTCGCCAGCCGAGAGCAATCCATCATTGTGGTGGCCACCGGGTTACTGATGGTGCTCATCACGGCCGCGAACTACGCTCTCGCCGGCGAAAACACAGTCACTGTCTACATCGCGGCGGCAGTAGTGCTCGGCCTCGGTGTGGCCGGCTTGATCGCCGCAGCGGTCGTGCCAGCGAAGGTGTTCTCACCTGTCTTCCGCAAGGTCATCGAATGGATCGAGTACCTGCTGATCGTGGTCATCCCACCGATGGCGATCTGGCTTCTGAACCTGATCTACCTGGCGAGGAACATGTGATGATCGGCCAACGCGCGGGGGTACTGGCCACGGTGGCCGTGTTGGCGGCGGCCTGGCCACTGGTCGGCGCCCCGTCGGCAACAGCCATCACACCGCCGGTTGTTGATCCGCTCGCGGTTCCGGACGGCACACCACGACCCGACGAGCCCATGAAGCACAAGTACGACTGCATCGCCACCGGGCTGATAGCCGGTACCGACCCGGCGGCGGTGCCCGGCTCGCAGGCCTTCATGAATCTGCCCCGCCTGTGGGAATCCGCCGGCCGGGGAGCAGGAGTATCGGTAGCGCTCATTGACACTGGAGTCTGGCCGAATCCTCGGCTGCCCAGACTGCGCGGCGGCGGCGACTTCATCATGGATGGCGGTGACGGTCTACAAGACTGCGACGCACACGGTACGACGGTCGCGGCCATCATCGCCAGCAGCCCGTCCGAATCTGACGGATTAGTCGGCGTAGCACCGGAAGTCGAGCTCATATCGATCCGGCAGTCGTCGCAAATGTTCACCCCTGTGGCACCGTCTGCGACCTCGGAGGAGGACCGCCGGGCGGGCACGGTGAGCAGCTTGGCCAGAGCGGTAGTCGCCGCGGCCAACACCGGCGCTCGCGTAATCAACATGTCGATCGTGGCGTGCATCCCCGTGCTCAAGCCCGTCGACCAGACCACTCTTGGCGCCGCGCTGCGCTACGCCGCCGTAGAAAAGGATGCCGTACTGATTGCCGCAGCAGGCAATACGTCCACTCCCGGGTGCGCACAAAACCCCAACATTGATGCCACCAGCGTGGAAGACCCACGCAACTGGAACTCGGTAGTGACCATCAGCACCCCGGCCTGGTTCTCCGACTACGTGCTGTCAGTCAGCGCCACCAACAATGAGGGTCAGCCCGCCGTCGATGACCAGGGCACTGACATCAGCGTGGGCGGGCCGTGGGTGGGTGTGGGTGCACCTGGGCTGTTCGTGGAGGGTGTCAACCAAGAAGGCAACCTGATTAACGGTACTCACGATGCGGAAACCAATTCGCTCAAACCCATGAGTGGCACCAGCTTTTCGGCGGCCTACGTCTCCGGACTGGCAGCCCTGATCAGAGCGAAGTACCCCGATCTACCGGCCCATCAGGTGATCAACCGGATCAAACAGACCGCCCATTCCCCGGCCGCTGTAGTGGACAACCGCCTGGGCTACGGTGCAATCGACCCGGTGGCCGCGTTGAACTACGACGTGCCGCCGATTCCGACGCCGCGGGAGAATCTGTCGCGCCCCCTTGGGCCACCACAACCTGAGCCCGAACCGGACCGCCGTCCCATGATGATGGCGCTGGTGGGTACCGCGACTCTGGCGGTGCTGCTGGGCACGGTGCTAGCGGTCGGCGCTATGTCGAAATCGCGACGAGGCTGAAAGGGCCGATCCCGATGGTGATGTTAGACGAGCATATTCCCGGCCCCAAGGCCGGTTTGAACGAGCAAATTCGACGGTGGCGCTTGGACTTTCGACTATCGCTGGTGGTTATTGCCGAGATCATCGCGCTGGCTGTTCTCGTCGCGATCACCCCGGTGGTGTGGTGGGCCGCGGTGCTCATCGTTATAGCTGCGTTGTTACTGGTCACGCTCAGCTATAACGGTGCCACCGCCTGGGGATGGCTGGTCCGCGCCGTGCGCTTTCACTACTTCCGGCGCAGCGGGAAGGCACACAAGCGGCGGGCGGGAATCCCTGCGGCGTTCACCGTCGACATGCCCGGGGCGGGCGCAGTCGGGATGCGTTGGGACGGGCAGTATGCAATCACCATGATTGCCTTGCACGGCAAGCCTTTTGCGCCGACGGTGCTGGTACCTGCGGGCGCTGAAACAACCAGTTTGGTTCCTGTGCAAGCTGTCATCGATCAGCTTCATCAGTTCGCCGGCCTGGAGCTGCATTCGGCCGACATCGTGTCCGCGGGCGCTCGGGTGGCCCTAGATGGCCGTTACACCCCGAAGTATGAGGAGATTATCGCCGACCGCGCCGCGGTCGGGGAGCGGCGTAGCTGGCTGGTGCTGCGCCTGTGCCCGCAAGCATGTCTGGCGGCAATGGTGTATCGCGGTGACGCGGCGGCCGCAGCGGCGGCGGCCACCGAGCGGGTGCGCCAGTCGGTGTTGCGAGCCGGTTGCCGGGCAATCACCTGCACTGCCGACCAGATGGACCAGGCCACAGAAGCCCTGCTCGCCGGCGCAGAGCTGAACCGGATTCGTGAGGGCTGGAGTTATCTGGACACGGTGTCGCAGTACGTCACGACCTATCGGATCGCGGGCAAGGACCTCACGACACGCGTGCTCAACGATGTCTGGACCGTGCGCTCTGATGCCACGGTGACCGCGGTCCGCCTGACAGCCGATCGGGCCGGTGTGGTCGCCGCGGGCGCGGTGGTGCGGTTTCATACGTCTGCGCCGCTACCGCATCCACCCCTGTTGACGCTGCGTCCCGTCGTCGGGCAATGCTTCGACTCGCTGCTGGCGAGTTTGCCGCTTGGCGATAGGGCTCTGCGCTTGGAGATGTCACCGCGGCGTCTGACCAGCCCGGCCGAGCTGAAAGTGCCGGTGGGGCCCAGTGGACCGATGCTCGGGATGACGGTTACAGGTGTGCCGTTCCTGATGCCGCTGACCGACCCGCTGCGCGCCAGCACTATTTCGCTGTGTGCATCTCTGGACACGGTGATTCCGGTGCTGTTGAGGGCCAGCGCGGCCGGATCGGTCATCCTGATTCACACTGAGCGCCCACAGGTATGGCAGCCGCTACTCGACAACTCTCATCGCATCAGCATCGCCAACGATCGCGAGCCTGTGCGCTCGCCGAACATCATCGTCGCTGACGGCACGGGTCACGGTCTCACCGCTGGCGAGCGTGGACACACCCTGATCACGCTCAGCGACGTCGCCGAACCGAGCGCAGATGTGACGTTGGTGCAGCACTCCGGCGACGAACTCGTGCTCGGTACACCAAGTGTGCAGGGAGTCCGCCTCAGCATCATGCGGCCGCGCAATGAGGCGCAATTCCTCTCACACCTGGTGGTGCGAGCGTGATCAGCCAGCGGTCGTTGGACGCCCTTCGCGCGGCAATGAAGGTGATGGGGTCAGCGCCCGAACGAGCAGCGCAGGTTTTCGTTCTTGCGACTCAAGACGATCCGGCGCTGGCGGATGGATGGTTGGGTCGCTACGCCACCGGGGAACGCACGGTGGCGGTGCTATCCAAGCTCTCGGAGAATGCCGAGCGACTAGGCGAGGGTTTAGGCAGGCTTCAACTTGGCCCCGCTAATCTGGGCGCGTTCTTCGACATCGAGTACGCGCGCTTTCCGATCGCCGATCAAATCACCGCGCACCTGGCCTATGCATCCGCGCTCATCGCGTCGGATCAGTTCCAGCAGGCGAGCGACATACTCGATCGCTTGCCGGCGGATCATCCCGAAACCGGATACGTGCGCGCATGTCTGGCGACCAAGACTCAACGCTGGCCCGACGTGTTGACGGCAGTAGGCGTGTGCACTCAGAACCCACGGGACGTGTATCTGGCACGGGCGGCAAGCCTGCTGGAGGCTTGGGCAGCAGCCAGTCTGGGATTGATGCAGCCTGCATTACAGGCCGCACAGCGGGTCATTGACGGGAAGCCGACCCCCACCAATGGTCTGGCTGCGCGGGAAGCGCGCGTCAACGATGTACTGACACGCGACGCACTGTTCTGTCGTGCTTTAGTGCTTCGCCACCAAAGCGAGGACGAAGAATCCGAGTCCGTGTTAACGGGAATCCGTGTGCAGTGGCCGGATTTCCAGCGTGCGCAAGTCGCCCTCAACGATCGCACGTTCGGGTTAGAAGTCACCGATCCCGAAACGATCGCCTCCCGCACCGACAAATGGGATCCGTCTACCGGCACCAGCCGCGCTGCCCGTGATCAAGCAGACCGAGACGCCACACGGCAAGAAGTGCTGGCCCGCGCTGAGGAGCGGCTGGCTGCGTTCATCGGTCTTGAGGGGCCAAAGGAACAGATCGCCGTGTGGCGCACGGAAATCGAGATTGATCTTCTGCTGGCAGAACAAGGCGAGGAGGTCGGGAGCGCCAACGAGAACCACATGGTGTTTGAGGGTCCGCCGGGGACGGCGAAGACAAGTTACGCCCGTATTGTCGCCGAAATCCTTTTTGGTCTAGGCAAAATCGATCGCCCAACGCCTCTGGAAGTCACTGAGGAAGACATCGTAGTCGGCTATGTGTCGCAGACGGCGGCCAAGATGAGAGACATCTGCGAGGAAGCGCGCGGCGGGGTTCTGTTCATCGATGAGGCTTACCGGCTCGCCCCTGAGACAGATGGGCACTCATTCGGCAAAGACGCCATCAACACCTTGCTCAAGTACATGGAGGACTACCGCGACCAGCTCGTGGTCATCGTGGCGGGATACCCCGACGAGATGCGCCGTTTCATGGCAACCAATCCCGGTCTCGCCGGTCGGTTCCATTTCACGCTGACGTTCGACAGTTACAACGCCGATGAGATCGTCGCTATCGGTCAGTCGATCGCCAAGCAGGAAAAGGTCACCGTCGCCGAAAGCGCGTGGGAACTGTTACGGCGAGAAACTGACCGTCTTCGCGCCATCCCCACAAAAGAGGGCACAGCGCTCGATGCCGCGGGCAACGGTCGCTACGCCCGCAAAGTGGTGGTCGCGTGCAAACGGGAACGTGCCCGCCGGCTACACACACTGGGTTCTGCGGGCCTGAGGCAGCTCGCTACTGACGACCGGTCCGCCTTCGATGTCACCGACGACGATATGGCCCGGGCGCTCGCATCGGCGCTGACCCCCGAGGGCGTCAGAAAGTAGACGACGAACAATGCGCAGTGCTGTTTACTTGACGTCTTCGCGTTGACTAATTGTGACTTATTATGTCACTGTATGGTCATGTCGTTGGATGAAGCAGTCACGTCTCTGTCCAGCATGGATGCGGCACTCGACCTTGCTCACGGTCTACTCAAGCTCGGCAAGGACGGTCTAGGTAAGCAGTCGGGGGCCACCGTCTGGGAGGTCCATGCGGTTGTGCCTCTGGCCGTGATTCTGTTCGCCGCGGGTCCATTGGGCTGCGGCGAAGGCGAGCCATGGGTGCGTGCGGCGATCGACAACGCCGATCCCGAGGACACTGTGCAGCCGGGGTGGGCGCGCGCCGCGCTGCTGTGCATCACAGTCCACCCGCATATGGCGCGTTCGGTAGCCCGGCTGACCGGGTTGAGTCAGCGGCAGCGCGACTGTCTCGTGATGGCGCTACGCATGGCGCTAGACGAGTCTCCTGGCACCCTGGCCGGCACTGCGCGCATCTAAGCGAAAGGGGCGAAACACTATGTACGTCAAGCCATCCACGCCATATTGCGGCTTCGGACGCCGTGCCGGCGGCAACGAGATGTTCGTGCCGAGCAGCGCAGCACATGTGCTGGTGTCAGCACCGACCGAAACGGGCAAAAGTCGGCGCCTGCTGGCGCCGGCCGCCACGTTGTGGGGCGGCCCAGCAGTGGTCGTCTCGTCCAAGGACGATCTCATGCAATACGTCATGGAACGCCGATGGGGACCAAAGGCGTTGCTGGACCTGCGGCCGCTGAAATCGCCGGTTTATCCAGAAGGCGTGGTTCCCAACGTCTATGACCCGACCGTCACGATCGACAGTCCCTATGAAGCCCTGACCGTGGCCGAAACCATCATGCAGATGTCGACGGTCGGGTTGGGCTCGGGAGCTGACCAGGTGTCTGACGGCGGGGTGTGGGAATCGCAGGCCGCCGGGCCGCTGGCGGCGTTCCTCTTCGCGGCCTCACCGGAGGGCAACGGCAAGGGCATGGACTGGGTGCTGACGGCAGTCGACAACATCGACCCCGAGAACAGCACCCAGCCTGGGTGGGTACAGGCCGCCGCACTGTGCCACCAGTACCCGACGTTGGCGATGGGTATGGCACGGATCATGGAAATGGACCCGCGTCAACGTGACTCGGTGGCTATCACGATGCGCAAAGCGATTACTCCCTGGCTGCGCACCTCGCTACTCGATCGGGAAGGGTTTGAGCCGTTCACGCCGGATTTTCTTGATGACCCCCAGGCAACCCTGTTCATCTTGGCGCCGGCGGATGGCACTGTGGCCGGCGCGGCGGTGACTCTGCTGGATTCGTTGGTGCGTCGGTGGCGCGAGAAGACGTCGACCAGGGAAACGATGCATCGGCTGCTGATGGTCATTGACGAACTGCCCAATACGGCACCGATTCCTAACCTGCGACGCATCGTGGGGGAAGGGCGTGGGCTTGGCATTAATCTGATGGTGGCCGTCCAGGCGTCCTCACAGCTCGACACGGTTTATGGGGCGGTCTATGCCAATTGTCGTCTGCCATGAGGATGGGACCAGTGTGACCTGATTTTTGCCAGGGTGATGGGACCACCTGGATTGCCAGTTATGGGACCACCGGCGCGTCGCGTCGGTGGTCTTTTCATTTGTTCGTTCGATCGCCGTGACGGCTCAAGGTCACGGAGGTCGGCGGGCATGGCTTTTCGGGAGGTCAGTGTGAATGAGATCAGGGAAGTGCTGCGGGTGTGGCTGGGGGTGGTGGGACTGCCGGCGCCGGGGTACCGCAGCATTGCCGCGCATTGCGGCCTGGACCGCAAGACGGTGCGCCGCTACGTCGAGGCCGCCCAGGCGGCGGGTTTGCGTCGCGACGACGACGTCAGCGCGGTCGATGATGCGTTGATCGGGATGGTTGCCGAGGCGGTGCGTCCGGTGCGCCCCGATGGCCACGGGGCGGCGTGGGAGCAGCTGGTGGGCTTCGAAGATCAGATCACCGCCTGGGTGGCCGGCACCGGTGAGCATCGGCCGTTGACGGTCACGAAGATCCACACCCTGTTGGCCCGGCAGGGGTGTGTGGTGCCGTATCGGACGTTGCACCGATTCGCCAGCCAGCGTTGCGGTTTCGGCCGCAAAGACCTCACGGTGCGGGTCGCTGATGGCGATCCCGGAGTGGAGTGCCAGGTCGACTTCGGCTACCTGGGGATGCTCACCGACGCTGCTGACGGGCGCCGCCGCAAGGTGCACGCGCTGATCTTCACCGCGGTGTACTCCCGGCACATGTTCGTGTGGTTGTCGTACTCGCAGACCCTGGCCGCGGTGATCGCCGGCTGCGAGGCGGCCTGGGAGTTCTTCGGCGGGGTGTTCGCCGTGCTGATCCCCGACAACCTCAAACCGGTGATCGCCGCCGCGGACGCGGTCAACCCGCAGTTCAGCCAGGGCTGGCTGGACTACGCCGGGCATAGCGGGTTTCTGACCGACCCCGCCAGGGTGGCCTCGCCGAAAGACAAGCCACGGGTGGAACGCGCCGTGCAGTACGTGCGGCGAAACTTCTGGGACGGAGAAACATTCACCAGTCTGCAGCAGGCGCAGGACGCCGCCACAGCGTGGTGTCGTGACACTGCGGGCACCCGCACCCACGGCACCACCTGCGCACGCCCGCTGGAGGTGTTCACCGACGAAGAGCAGCCCCGGCTGTTGGCGGTGCCGCAGGTCTATGACGTGCCGGTGTTCAAGACGGTCAAGGTCCACCGCGACTTCCACGCCGAGGTCGCCAAGGCCCTGTATTCGCTGCCCGAATGCTGGATCGGTCAGTACCTGGACGTGCGCGCCGACACCGAGCTGGTGAAGTTCTATCGCCGCGGCGTGCTGGTCAAGGTCCATCCCCGCCAACCGGCCGGTGGGCGCAGCACCGACCCCGCTGATCTGCCCGAACACAAGACCGGCTACGCGCTGCGCGATGTGACGACATTGATCGCCACCTGCGCCGCGCACGGCCCCAACGTCGGGATCTACGCCGAACGCATCCTCGATGACCGGCTGCCCTGGACGAAGATGCGTACCGTCTACCGGCTGCTGGGTCTGGTGCGCCGCTACGGCGCCGACCGGGTCGAACAGGCCTGTTCATTGTCGCTGGATCTCGATGTCGTCTCGGTGAACAAGATCGCCTCCATGCTCGAGCGTGCCACCGAGACCAGCTCCCCGGCCCTGCCGAAAGCGGTCGGTCACACCGCGACCCGCTTCGCCCGTGATCCTTCCGAATTCAACTCCACCCCAACATCATTGACCATCGTTTCCGAGGAGAACCGCTGACATGACTACCACCGCCCGTGGAGCTACCGACCCGATCGGCGCTGATCTGCTCCGACTGCTCAAAGCCCTCAAGCTCGGTGCACTGGCTGACACCCTGCCCGAACGCGCCGCCTTGGCCCGACAACACAAACTCAGCCACATCGGCTTCCTGGAAACACTGCTGGCTGACGAGGTCTCCCGACGCGAATCCCGCTCCGCGGCACTACGAGCGGCCAAAGCCGGACTCGATCCGAGCATGCGGTTTGATACCTGGACCGCCCACGGCGACCTGCGCTATGACCGCACCCTGCTCGGTGATCTCACCTCGCTACGGTTCCTCGATGCCGGCCAGTCCGCGATCGTCCTCGGGCCCGTCGGCGTTGGCAAGACGCATCTGGCAACAGCATTGGGAAACATGGCTATTCGACGCAGACACACCGTCGTGTTCGGCCGCGCCGACAAACTGTTCACCCGGCTGCGCGCCGCCCGCCTCGACCACACCGTCGACGCCGAGATCCGCCGCCTGGCCGCCGTCGACGTTCTGATCATCGACGACTTCGCGCTACGCCCCCTCGACGCCACCGAAACCAGCGACTTCTACGAAATCGTCGTCGAGCGCCACCGCGCCAAGACCACGATCATGACGTCGAACCGCGAGCCCGCCGAATGGCTGACCATGACCGCCGACACCCTGCTCGCCCAATCAGCCATCGACCGACTGACCTCCGCCGCGCACACCCTGGTCATCGAAGGACCGTCCTACCGCCAACGGACCCGCCCTCAGCTTGACCCAGACCCCGCCGACGAGCATCCTCAATAACGCGCCACGGTGGTCCCATCCCCCTGGCAATCAGGTGGTCCCATCACCCTGGCAAGCGACACCAATGAGTTGCGCGATATCTTTCCAGCCTCGGTGATTATGTTCGGTGCTCGGGAGGAAGAGCTTCTCACTGCGGCCGAGCACTGGTCGGGGTTGACCAACCGACGTCCGCAGGGATTCGGGCAGAACGACGGTAGTAAGAACCTCAACAACGATCTTGGTGCCACTCTGCGCTGGCAGGAGCTTCTGCCACCGACCCGCGAACATGCGCGGCTGTTGATCCGCGGGGGGGTGGGCACGTGCGTCGAAATACCGGACTGGTCAGTCTTTTTGCAGTTCTACGATCAGACGACTCAGGCCATCCTGGCCAGAGCTCACGGCCGGGATGGTGGCTCTGGGGCTGTGGAACCGGGAAGGCTTCGCCGTATGGTGCGCCGTGCGTGGCTGGATCGCGACAATGCAGCGTGACCCGGAGCTTGCACGCCGCATCAACCTGCTTTTCGACATCATGCATACGCGCACAGAGCCGCCGCTGAGTACAGAGACTGCCGCCGCGGCCATGTCCGCCCGTGGCGGTCCTGCGATCAGCGCGGCACGCTTAGAGCAGTTTCGATTGGGCTACAGGGGCGATGCACTCGATGCACAGCTGAGCGTGGTTGCTGAATTCTTCGGCGTACCCAGCATTTATCTCACCGAGACAGGGGTTCGGACCGGCATCGACGCCCAGCTTCATCTTGTGCGGCTCATGCGCGAGATGGGGGATCGAGGGCCCGCGCCTGGCCTGTCAGTGATGGTCGGCGGCGATGATCCGCGCGGCGTGTGCGGCGGCGATGCCGAGGTGGGAGTATGACGGCGCTCGCGTGGACCGTGGGGGGTATCGGGGTGGCATTCACGGTGTGGGAGATTGTGCGTCGCTTGCGTGCGGCGGCCCAACACCTTCAGGACTGCACCAGTGCGAGCGAATCGACCGATGTGGTCGTGGGCGAGGGGTAGCTCCCCGTTCGCCGGTGATCCACCGCATTCGGATCAGTAGCTTGACCCGATGGTGCTGCTGGGCGTGAAGGCCTGTTCTGCAACAGTTTTGATCCCTACTCCTACCGCTGCGAGGGTCCACAGGATTCCGGCTGCGTTGACAACGAGGCCGATGACGATGAGTTTGGCTGAGCGTGGCATCGGACGCACGGCGCCGGCGCCTAAGGGTGTGCGGTCGATCGGATCGGCTGGCTCGATGGTGCGGAACGGCGATGGTGCGGTCATATCATCGGGCAGCAGCGGCAGAGAGAGGGTCACTGTCGGCGCCGTGGGCGAGAGTGGCCACCAGTCCGTTGAACCGTCGATTGCCAACCAGCCGTTGAGAATTCCGTAGATTCCGGCTGTGAGAGCTGCTGCTGGAAGTTGTGCGAGCAGCCAGGGCGCAAGGACTGTACTGGCCAGGGTGTCCGAGGGGCGGTACAGCAGAACCAAAAGCACCCCCAGTGCCACTGCTGCCCAGAGGAATGCGGGGATTGGGAAGGAGCGAAGCCGGTCAGGGATGAGCGATTCGCTACGGTGATAAATCAGCTTGCCCAGCGGCCAACCAAGGGGAGCCAACACGGCCGCGGCGAAGACGATGACGACCTCCAGCACACCCTCGACGGTCTTGACGCCTCGAGTGAGCAGTGGGTGACTGGGGTGGTCGTTGTAGGGGCTGGGTCGGGCGCCAGCGACGTCGCGGGCACGTCGGCGAATCCTTCGATTAAGCAGCTCGGCGCGGCGTATCTGCATGGAGAAGATGCCCGCGTGCTCGGCAATCCATTCGCGGCGCAGTTCGTCGTATCGGTCAACACTCGATGTGAACACCATGTGTTTACGTGTTGCCTTCTATTGCGTAATCTGTCAGCATGATGGTCATGACGGACAGCGTAGCGATGGGCGGTGCGATGGTCTACCCCATCGCAGCGTTTCTGGTTGCGCTCGCTGCGATTGGCCTCCTGAGCTTGCTTTTTGTGGTGCTGCTGGCGCTTGTGGTGCGCCGTCTGTGCCGCCGTACGGATCGGTTCGGCGCCACGCGCTGGAGTGATTCATCGGTAAACACTGTCGGTGGTGGTTTTTCCCCGGTGGGTGGATCTGCACTGTGGCCGGCCGCGCTGGTCTATCAGGTTCCTGAGCCAGAGCGGGCCCAGCGACCCGGGCCGCGCGTCAGCCGTAGAGGCCAGCGCCGTCAGCTCAGTTCACGCAGTGCATCGACCTTGCAGCATGGCGAACGGGGACGGTAATGACCCTTACCAATGACCAGTGGTCCGACGACTTGGCCGCTGAGGACGACGACGGCTTCGGATTCCCTCAGGCTCCGACCTTCACCCTTCCCGCAGAGTCCCCGGCGGGTTACACCGATCTGGATGAGGTCGCCCCTGATCCGGCCGACGAACTCGCTGATAATGATTCTGGCGAGCGCGGATTCGGGGATTGCCGCGACCCCGAGGATGACTACGCTGATCCGGACGAAGGGGTAGCGGACCACGACGATTACCCGGTCGAGGGACAAGCCCTCAACGGACCTGTTGGTGGTGGCCAGACAGACGCGGCAGAACCGCGCCGGGCACGCAGGTTTGATGGCAAGGTCGCTGCGGGGTTCGCTGCTGCCGGGCTGGTAGCCGTGTTGGTGGCGATCGTCGGGGCGGTCGCCGTGTACGGCTCGGATGAGCCAAAACCGACCGGCGCTCCCAACGGGGCCGACGCGATGGCTTTGCCTCCGACGCGCTCGGCGGCGCCGGCGCCCGCAGCCGCTCCTACGCTGGACCGGCCGATTTCGTTCACCGCAGATGCCCTGGGCTCGTGCGCAGAGGGGTCGACCTCAGCACAAACGATGGCCGGCACAGATCCCCACGCGGCGTTCGTGTGTGTGCGCGGCGGCGGTGACGGCCAGGTCATCGACATCGAGCTTCCAGGTACGCACTTGATCACGGCGATTTCGGGTGAGTTTGGCTGGGTAGGAACCGATGCGAGCGGGTCGAAGCCGTGGTCGCAGTACCGGGTGGTTACCACGGTGCAGTACACGTTCAACGACACCGACGCCACGCTGGTGACCCAGGAAACCAAGAACGTCCACGGTGAAGCGGTGCAGCCGATTAAGCGGGTGCTGGCATCCAAGATCCGCATGTTGATCCGGGAGACCTCCCGGCCGCCAGCGCAGCCCGCAGGTGGTGCCAGCACGGCACCGACAAAGCCGAACGGACCGCTGGGCCTGGAGCTTCCGCAACTGCCGGGGGCGCTCGGCGGTGGGCAACAGAACAGCGATCCGGTCGACGCCGCGTTCGCCATAAAGAGCTTGAAGATCATCGGCCACAAGCCGGTATAGCGCCGAGGACACACCACCATGGCAATGAGCCGCATCTGGCAGCAACGGATCAGCCGCACTCAGGGTGCGCTGACGAAGTTCGGGAAACCCGCAGTTCTGATTCTGGCGGCCCTGGCGGGCCTAAACGTGCTGTGGCAGTTTCTCTTTGCCACATCCCCTGACCTCAGCGAGCCATCACGGGCCGTGGTGAACCGCTCGGCGGTGGTCGGTGCGTTCGCCCAGGATTTCGTCGCGGTCTGGCTGGAGGCAAACACTCAGGACGCGGCCAGCCTGAGTCAGTTCATCAGCGTCGATCCCGCGTCCTTGACGCTGCCTTCCACTCCAGCAGTGGTCATCAACACCCCCACGATCGTGGCCGTGTCATTGGAGGGCCTGGCAGGTCAGGAGGCCGACGCCGAGGTGTATTCCGTGGTCGTCGGTGTGACCCAGCGGCCCTATGAGTCAGCTGCACCGCACCGGGCGCTGTACCGGGTCCCCGTGCTGTGGTCGCGCTTCGGTCCCCGCGCCGCGAGTTTTCCGGCGCGCATCGGCGGACCGGGCGCGGGAGCAGACCTGCCGCTGAGCTACCCGAGCACGTTGAGTGAGGCCGACCCCGCCTACAGCACAGCGACGGGTTTCTTAAAGGCCTATCTGACCCCTGCCGGGGGTGTGGAGCAGTACGTCACCACGGACTCGATGATCGCCGGATTGGGCAATGCGTACGAAACCCTTTCCATACAGGGCGTTACCGCACTCGGCGTTCCCTCGTCGGTGCCTGCCGACGGTGAGCTGGCTCGTGTCTTGGTCCGCGTGACCGCAGTGAACTCTCAGTTCGCTCCCTCGCCGTTGGTCTACCCCTTGACGCTTCGCGGGGTTGGTGGGCGCTGGCTGGTCGCAGCGATCGACAAAGCCCCGGCGGTGTCCACCGATGACAGTCTCGTTCCGGCGGCGGTGTCCACCGACTGGAGCTCTGCAACACCGAACTGACCGGCACGTCCAACCAGCGGCCGTGCCACAAGGGAAAGGGAACCGCAATGACTGAAACCACCTTGGCCGCAGGCGATCTGCTGACCGCCATCCCATCGCTATGGGAATCGGCTCAGATACCGCTCGCGATCATCGCCATCTTCGTTGGAGGTGTTGCGGGCGCATTCGCGCTCGTGCGCGGGTTCGGCGCCGCGATGGGCAAGGTTCTCGGCGGGGTCGCAGTCGCAGCCATCATCCTCGGCGCGGTCGGCTTGGCCGTCTCACTGAAGACCACCGTGGACAAGCACGGTGGGGGCATCACCACCGGGCAGTTCGGCTAGCGCCCTGCCAGGCGTCGAGAGCGCCTGGAACCGAGCTGGTGTTTACGAGAAACTGGAGGTTATGCAGTGGGTGAGAACAGCTTTCGCGGTCAAACAGCTCGGGTGTACGCCGATGTGCGCGACTTTCCCATCTATGTCTCCCACATCGATGACAACACTCGGTTGTGGTTCGCGCCGTGGCGTATCTGGGACGGCGCAACCTTCCTGATCGGTATCACCTCCACGGTCTGGGCGACCCGCAAGTGGCTTGACTCCGGACATGCCATCGCCATCGCGCTGTTCGGTCTCGCGCTGACAGCAGCACTGACCGTCGCCGCACGCCAAATCCCGGTATCTCGACCCAGCCCGCTCTACCGGATCGGCTGGCTGCTCGGCGGACTGTTGCACACCCAGCGCAAGGCAGGGATCAACGGTGAGGGCGAGGCGGCGCTATCGCCGCCCAAGGAGGTGATCGGGAATCTCAGTTTCACCTCCGGAGGTGTCTACGCAGAGTTCATCGTGGACGGACAACCCGGCGGAATGATGCCCTACGCACTCAAGGACGCGATTGCGATGCGTCACCGACCTTTAGTGCGCCAACTTCCCTCGGGGTTGCTGCTGTGGGGCTGCTGCGTGCGCCTGGACCACCGGCGGCTGCTGCGGTGGATGCTCTCGGGCTACACCAATGAGCCTGCGTGGGTGCAGGAAGTCCGAGACTGGGAGGACTTCTTGACCATCGAGCCGTTCTACGAGCAGGTGTTCGGCATACGCGTGCCGGTGGACTCGGGAGCCGCTGGACGATCCGGAGTGGGCGGCCTGGCCAAGGCGGCCACCGTCGTCGCCGGCCGCGACCCCGACGACCCGCGATCACTTGCCGGGTACCAGGAGATGTCGGCCTCGATCCTGTCGAAGATTCCCGCCGAGTTCAACGCGCGACCGGCCACCCCGCGCCAGATCCACTGGTGGTATCGGCGACGGCTGGCCATCGGTGCGGTCAACGATCCTTTCCCGCACGGTGCCGGCGGTCCTGAGCGGCTTACCGAAGCCGACTTTGCGCCCGTGGTGCCGGCGCATTTCGACTGTGGCGATCAGGAAGCCCGCAAGAAGGACCGCCGCTGGTGGCGGCGTATGGTGCCGTCACTGGCCGCCGTGCTGGTGATTCGGGGCGCCCAGCGCCTGGACAGCTTCCAAAGCATGCTGGCCGTAGCTCAGATTCCGCGCGGCGGGTTGGCCTATCCACGTGCGGAATACCTGCTTGCCGTCTACGACGTGGACACACCTGCCGACATCGACTGGATTCAACACATTTCCACCCGCCCGGCTGAGCAGGCGCTCACGCGAATCGACCGCGCTCAGCGCAACCTCGATGATCAGGCTTTCCAACGGGCAGGCCGTCGCTCCAGCGACAGTGACCTCATTGAGCGCTACTCCTCGGCCGAGGAGTACAACGCCAAGCTGCGGGCGTCGAAGTTGGAGCGGGAAGTGGAGGCCACGACGGTGATCGCCGTCGGGGCGCGCTCGCGGGCCGAACTCGACGGGGCCTGCCAACTACTGCAAACGCACTTCGCAGAAGACCTCGACATGACGTTGAGTCGACGTCGCGGCAGCGCCCAGATCGGGCTGTGGCAGACCGGGCTGGCAGGTAGTGAAGAGCGCAGCCCGCGCAGCCAATTCAGCCAACCGGCGACCACCACCGACTGGGCGCGGTTCTCGCCGCTCGTATCCAGCAAGCTCGGCCACGATACCGGGATTCTGTTCGCCCGCAATCTGTCCACCCGACGGCCGACCCCTGTCCTGATCGAACCCGAGGGCGCGAGCCGTCGGCGCCAGGTACCCGGAATGCTGTTCTACGGCCCGCCCGGAGGGGGCAAATCCCAAGGCGCGAAACGGGTGGTGAACGGGCTGATTGCCCGCGGCAATCAGTGCAGCATCCTTGATCCCGGTTCTAATCCCGAGTGGGTACGTGCGCTGGCACATCTGGGGGATCGGGTGGCCGTACTTGATCCCACACGCGGTCAAGTCTCCGTCGACGGGCTGCGCATCTTTCGCCGTGAAATCGCCGTTGAGCGCACCCTTGATCACCTACTTCCCATGATGGGTGTCGAGCCCGATGCCGAGATCGCCCGCCAGCTCCGCTTTCTGCTGCGCCCCGATCAGCGGGTCGCCGAAAGCATGGGCGCTCTGGTGCGCTACCTGAACAGCTTGCAAGGAAGCGCATACAAGGAGTACGCGGAACTCGCTGCGCGGCTGGATATGTGGGCCAACATCGACTATCTGCGGGCAATGTTCAATGAGTCGCTGCCGATACCTCCGATCGCTGAGAAGGATGCGGTGATCTGGCTGACCGGCGACCTGGAGTTGCCGACGACCTCGCAGACCGAGGATCTACACCTCTACAAGCGTCAAACAGCGCGTGCACGTGCCGGTTTAGCCATCTACGGAATGATCGCTGGGCTCACACGGGAGAGCTACACCGGACCCAATCGTCGGCCCGGCAAGTTCGGATGGTTCGTTGCCGAAGAAGCCCGGGCGTACTTCGCGTCGCCGGTCGGTCGCGAAGATGCCACCGAGTTGATCACCCAGGGACGCAAGCAGCGATACGGCCTGATCGGCATCGCACAGCATGTCGAGTATTTCGACGGGATTCCCACCAAAGACTTGCCGACGCGGGTCATTACACCGTTCAAGGCCTCTGCGCGAGAAGAAGCGACCGAAGAGTTCAAGCGCATCGGGATTGATCCCGATGAGTACCCCGAGGTCTTGAACCTGCGTACCGCCGAGGGTCACGGTTACGCCTACATGATTGACGATGCTGGCAGCACCGGTCTAATCGACATTCTGCAGCCAGTCCAGCCTGAGCTGCGGCAGGCCTTTGATACCCGCGGCTTGGAGGACGAGGCGCTGGAGCTGATGCGGTGATGTCCGCCTACTGCGCGTGGCTTTATGAGCACCCTCGTCTGCGGCGGGCGTGGCTGATCACTCAGCTCCTGTGGGGAGGCTCGATGATGGCCCTGCTGACCGCCCCGCACGCGGTGGCGGCCGGGTTCGCTGGCGCGCTCAACTGGCCCAGCCCCATCGTGGACACCTACGACCAGCCGGTGGGCACCTATTTCATCAGCACAGTGTCGATGCTCGACGCCATCCGCACCCAAGGCAGCGACGTCAGCATTATCGATCCGGGCTCCTGGATTCCCGCACTGACCGACCGCTTCGAAATCGCCATGACTTACAGCCAACTGGCCGTCATCCTCGGATGGTTCTGCGGATTCCTGGTCATGGTGGGTGCGGTCGGGATCTGGTTCATCAAGATCGCACTGGGCTCGGCATGGTTGGGCTGGCTGGCCGCACTGGCCGCGCCTGTGCTGGTCGCCATCAACAACCTCGTCGGTGAGTTTCAGATCATCCCGCTGGCACTGATCATCTGTGTCTTCATCGGCGGAATCATCGCCTTGACCAAGGGGTTCGGGCGCGGCGCCGGGGTGATGTGCAGCGGATTCCTGGTGATCTTGCTGATCGGGTTTTTCCTCAACGACCCGGTGAAGGAACTCGGTGACAACGGCCTGCTCGCCGCCGGCCGCGCCATCGGATTCGAGCTCTCGCTGGGTATCGCGAACAATGGCAGCTTCGACCCCTCGGGTAACGCCGAAGGCCAGGTCGAAGTGCTCTCGCAATGGATGGCCACCACCCTGATTCGCCACCCCATTCAGATCGCCAACTTCGGCGGCGTGATCGACAACATTGACGGGTGCGCACAAGCCTGGAACGCCGCACTCAATGCATCGACCGTCCTGACTCCCGCGACTCAGGCACTCGCACCGGCGGGAGCCCACGACGGTCCAGTTCAGGCCATGCGGGCGTGCGGCGCAAGCGATGCCTACGCCCACGCCCACTTCCTCAGCGGCGAGACGATCGGGCTGATGTTCTTCATCAACTGCGTCGTGCTGGTGGTGCTGATGCTGCTGTGCTACATCGGCTGCGAAGTCATTCGGATCGGATTCAAGGCGTTCTGGAACGTGCTGGTGCTGGTGCCCGCCGCCGCGGTTGCGGTCGCACCAGGACCGCAGCGCGAGTTCGCCAAACGCACCGCCATCAAACTGATTGTCCACGCCTTGGAAATGCTGTTCGCCACTGCGGCTTTCGGCATTGTCTTGGTGCTGATGTCGCGAGTATCGACCGGGAAACTCGACGGGTTCGAGATCCAGCACCCCATCGCGATCCTGCTACTCATGCTGCTGTTCGCCGGCGGCGCGGTCTTCGGGTTCAGGGCGCTGATGCGAGGCTTCGGCGATCGGGGACTGCCGGGGCCGATGTCGGTGCTGCGCAAGACCGCTGCTGTCGGGGCCGGCCCCATGAGCTTCTACCCCGCGATGCGCGACATGGGCCGCTCCATGCGCCGCGACATCAACGCCGACGGGGTGGGTCTGCCAAGTTCAGGTAAGCCCGGCGATGAGGGAACCCGCGCCCCGGCAGCCAAGGGCCGCAAAGCACATCCCAATCCCGGCATCCCCGCCGAGAGTGGAGCATCACCGAGCACACCACCGCCATCGACAACCACACCCACCCCAGGCCCCGCACCCGCTACGGGCGCACCCGCGGGCGGATCGGCCGCTGCCAGCACCGCGGCGCGCGGAGCAGCCACCGGCACTGGCAGTGCAGCGGCCGGCACAGGCGCGGCAGGCGGCGCTGCTGCGGGCGGCGGCGCGGCGGCCGCCGCGGCAGCCGGACCCGCCGCCCCTGTAGTCGCTGGAGCCGTGGTCGCGTCGAAGGTGATCGAACGTCAGCAAGCCAACAAAAGCCGCGACAACGGACCTGCTGCCCACGCCACCCCGAAGTCAGGCACAGGTTCTTCGGCCGCGCCGGGACGCGCTGGTGCTGCACCCACCAACCGTCCCCCCACACCGCCGAATAGTCACACCGAGACGCAGCCGACACAGCAGCGCCCATCGGCGAAGCAATCTCCGGCGCCGAGTTCGAGCACCCCGAACGAGTCGCCCGGCCGCAAACCCCAGCCCCCGCAGGACGGCAGGACATCATGACCGCTACCGGCATCTATCTCGGCTCAGAACTGAACACCACCGGGCGTGCTTACTGGGCTATGTCACGGATGGTCAATCACGGTTGGTCGGTTCTGAGCTTCGGACTCGACTACGGTGGGTGGCTGCGGCTTCGCACCCCATCGGGGGTGGAGTTGCCCGTGGCTGCCGATCCACTTGACCACACACCGTCCTCGCAACAGCCGGTACCGGGCCAGCCCGGTGCGCCGCTGCTGCCGCTGCACGCCTGCCGCTTGCTCCACCAATGCGCACAGCACCGCGGCGATGATGCGCACGGAGGCGACGACGCCGCCCGCACCATCGCCGCCCTGCTGCGCCTGGGCGTGCCCGCTGGGCGCGCGCATGCCGACGATGCGCGATGCCCGTGGTATCTGCCTCACGGGGCCGTGCAACCGGCGGCATCGGTGCGCCGCGCGTACTGGGCGGCGACCACACTCACCGATGACTACGGATGGCGTATCACTGGTATCGATGCGCGAGGGTTCACCGCGGTCGGCCCCTACGACGCCGAGGAAGTCCGGTACCCGTGCGCTGCCGCGGCTGATTCCACCACCTCGGCACGGCTCGCGCGGCTGCTGCCTCATGTGCACAGCGACGGAGGGACCGACGAACTGCACCGACTGATCGTGGAACACCAGCAGGACCACCAGAGCAGGGCGGTGGCGCGATCATGACCAGCCGCACTCTTCCCAGCGACCTTCCCCTGCTGCGCGTCCACGGTCGGGTCCGGGGGCACGCTCGGGTCACCGACGTGCGTGCCGCCGGTCCCGACATGTGTGGTGCTCCACACCGGCTAGGTGCCGACGTTGCGTCTCCCGCGCCCTGTGCCAGTGGCTCCGCTGCTTATCGTGCGGCGGCGGTGGTCGAGTATGCGGTGCGCCTCGCAGGAAGCGTTGACGAACTCGCACAGGCCCGTCGGGTCCTCACCGCAGCGGACTGTGACTGTGCACCTGAGGATTTCGGGTGCGTCCGACGCGTGCTGCAGGACGTTTTGGACACACCCGACCCGTGCGCAGAACACGGGTTGGCGATGGGTTTGACTGTGCGCAGGCCGTGGGCGTCAATGCTGCTGGTATCGAGTCAGATCGGCGGGAAGAACGTCGAGAATCGGACAGATTCCACCGACTATCGCGGTCCGGTACTGATTTACGGTGGTACCCGCATCGACCAGGCTGGCATCGAACTCGGTGAGCAGCTGGGTATGCGAGAGATGGCCTTTCATTGCGACCAGCAAGGCTGGCTCGGCGCAACCGTACTTGTGGACGTACATCGGGCCCAAGGGTGCTGCGCCCCGTGGGGGACGACTCCGTTTAACCCCGGCCAGCCCAAGTATCACTGGGTGTTCGAGTCTCCCGCACGACTGGCTGCGCGGCCATGGCACGACAACGCCAAGGGGTTTGACGGGCTGCGGCCGGTGTCGTGGTCGGCCCTGGTCAGCCGCAAGGCTGCACGGTACGCCCGGCGACAAGGAGTGTCCGGTGCATCCAGGTGAGGGCGATGAGCAGGGCTGCTGGCAACAGTGGCGCACCGACCGTGACCGCGACGAGCAACGTCGGGTAGCCCAGCAACGGCGCGACCGCAAGGTCCGCAACAAGCTCAGTCGCGTCGTGGACGTCCTTGACGAGCTGCTCGGCCCCGGTGAGCAGCAGCCCCGTTGCCTCGGTGAGGTCGCGGACTTCTATGGCGTGAGCCAGTACCGGCTCTCAGCGGTGCTTGAGAAGCACCGCGACGAGTTCAGCCGAGATGGTTGGCAACCGCATCACCGTGGCCACGACGGGCACGACCTTTGGACTGACCGTGCTGTCGTACGAGCAGGACTGCTACTGGAAAAGTCCTCTGTAGCAGCCCATCTGCGGCACCTGCTCGGTGTAGGAGATATTCCGCTGGTGTACTCCCAAAGTGATGCCCGCCTGGCTGAATGCCGGCAGCTCTACAACAAGGCTCTGACGGTCGTTGCTGATATCCACGGCGAGTCCAGCACCGACGATCTGTGGCGAGCAATGCAGGGTGCGGATCGGTACGACCTGATGGCGATGGTGATGACCTTGGCCTCCCTGACCCCCTACGACCGTCCCAGCTTGGGGCAGTGGCTACGCGACATCAGCGCCCTCACCACAAAGGACGGCAGTATCGCTCGCGGTCTGGCGCTGCTGATCCCTCAACGTCAAGCTATCGATGCGCGAAAACTCAAAGAGTCCGGGTCCGCACGATCGCACAGAGCGCGGGCCGACGACGAAGGAGCGGTGTGCCAATGAGTTCCGCGTCCCACGCTCGCTCACCGATAGCCGAACGGCGTACTCGCGCTGAGCAGACCGAACGGCAGATTGCCTGCCTGTTACCTCCGCACACCCACTACGTTCAACCACTCTCGGGAACGCTGGAAGTTCTGCTTCACAAGCCGTGCAGCCCGCTAGAGACGGTCAATGATGTGGATTCCGAGCTGGTCACGTTCTGGAGGGTCCTACGCGATCGGCCCGACGACCTTGCGCGGGCCTGTTCGTTGACCCCGCACTCGCGGGTGGAGTTCACCTCCGCGATTAGCGGTTCCCGACTTCCTCGTGACACCAACGAGGTGGAGGTTGCCCGACGAGTATGGGTCCGGCTCAATCATAGTCAAACTGGTGCTGCGCGGATGCGTCCGCAATGGCAGAACACCGCAGCGCACCGCAGGACGGCGCCGGGCCATGATACTGCCATTGCTCAGATGACCGAGGTCGCCACCCGAATCAAGAGGGTGAGCCTGGAATCGGCCGCTCCTGTGGAGCTGATCGACTCGGTTGCGCGCCAACCCGGGGTGTGCATCTACCTCGACCTGCGAACCGAGGTCTTCGGCGCCCAGGGCGCCAGTCTCATCCATCACGCACGCGTCGACCCGACGCAGGTACTTCGGGCCGCGTCGAAGGCGAAAGCTGCCGTCGTGATCCGCGCCGAGCGCGATACGGTAGCGCACAGTCCTGTACACAGCTGGGCGTGCACGCCAGTGGGGGAGCACCGGGATAGCGCCACGGTGCACTTGTGGTCAAACCGTGTGCTGTCGATGCAAGAGCGTCTTTTCGACCTTGGCGACTACGGGTGGGCAGCAACGTGACCACAGCCGACACCATCGCTATTCGCGAGCAGCTGGTCGCGGTGTTGCGGGCCGCCGAAGCACCGATGACTAGCGCCGAGCTGGCCAGCGTTCTACCGTGGCAGACCCACCGTCTCGATGTGGGCTGCGAGCTGGTGTGTCACGCACCTCGCCGGCCCACGGCGATGCGGGTGGTCGAGTGTCATCGAACCTGGCATCTGGTGAGTCGTCCGCGGTCCTCACAGGACTCGCGCACAGGGATATATCGACATCTGAGGAGCTTGGCCCGTGCAGGGACCATCCGATCGATTGCATTGGGGCCGAGAAAAGTTCAGTGGGAGTTCGTAGGTGAATAGGAGAGTGACGATGAGCAGGATCACCGTGTACACCAAGCCCAACTGCGTGCAGTGCACCGCGACGTTCAAGGCGCTCGACAAAGCGGGCATCACCTACGCGAAAGTCGACATCAGCGTCGATGCCGAGGCCCGCGACTACGTGATGGCCCTGGGCTACCTGCAAGCCCCCGTCGTGGTGGCCGGCGATGAGCACTGGAGCGGCTTCCGACCCGACCGCATCTCCGAAGTCACGGCTCCAGCACTCGCGCAGCTATCCATGTAGCGGTACAAACACTAGCGGGAGAAGAAGACCTCATGACAGTCGTGGCGACCCCGTTTCAGGTCGGGGAACACGTGGTAGACGATGTGCATTGCCTTGAGGGACAACAGATTCTCCGAGAGGCCAAAGCAGCGAGATCACGCCCGCTGTGTTTGTGCCAGCCCGCCGGGGTACAGATGTATATCGCTGCCGCTGGCGACAGCCTCATTGTCAAACGAATGCCCGGCACGGCGGCCGCACATGACCATCGGTGCCGGTCGTGGCTGCCTCCCAGCGAGCTATCGGGCTATGGCGCCGTTGCCGACCGGTCGATCGTTGACAACCCTGCCGACGGAACAACCACGCTGCGACTGGGATTTTCGCTGTCGAAGTCCGGCAATCGTGCCGCTCCAGAGCCTTCCGGATCGCCGGCAAGCGCGGTGCAGTCGGACGGCAACAAGTTATCCCTACGCGCTGTGCTGCACTATCTCTGGGATGAGGCGGAACTGACGACGTGGCACCCGGGCTTTGCGGGGCGGCGGCCGTGGGGTGTGGTGTACCGCCGGCTCCGGGATGCCGCCGATGGCAAGCTAGTCCGCAAAAGCCCCTTCGCCGCATCGTTGTTCATCCCGGAGCCCTTCTCGGCCGACTGCAAGGCCGAGATCGAGCAACGCCGGATTAAGGCTTGGGCTCCAGCGCGTAGACAGCCGGGGAAGCCCACCAAATTCCTGATCGGCGTGGGCGATATCAAGGCGATTGAGCCAGCCGCCCACGGGTTCAAGATGCAGGTCCGCCACCAGCCGGGCCACCCCTGGTTTCTCGATGAAGACCTGTACCGAAAAATGACCAAGCGCTTCGCCACAGAGCTGGAACTCTGGCAGATGGCTGATGCAGGTGACGTGCGGTTGGTGGCGGTAGCTACCTTCTCCGTGTCTCGGGCTGGTTACGCCAACGTAGAACAACTCTCTTTGATGACGACCGATCACAACTGGCTACCCTTCACCAGCGATGCCGAGCGCACCCTGCTGACAACTGCAATCGCAGATGATCGGTGTTTCCGGAAGGTATTGCCTTACAACGGGAGTTCCACAGCCTTGGCCTCTTTAATCTTCACCGACACCGCCCCGGCGATAGCCGCATTCATCGATCGCTGTGGAGGCGAGGACGACGACGACGACGAATCGATCGCGGGGCTTCCGGTCTGGAACTGGCGTACCGATGAAGATATGCCGGATTTGCCGTCACCTCTCGACGGTTCGGAATGACCCCTTACCAGGTTGGAACAAACGCATTGTCAGCAACTGCCTTACGTCCGCCGTTCGCCTACTTCGGCGGTAAGCAGAAGATCGCCGTGGACATCGCCGAACTGCTAGCAGGCCATAGCCACTACGTGGAACCGTATGCTGGCGGACTCTCAGTATTGCAACTATCAATCACTATGGCCGTCCACTCACCCGAACCTGATGCCACGTGAACAGCGTTGCGCCGGACCCCATTGGGCCGTCAAATCAGACATCATTCAACTGACTCTTGAGACAAGAGCTGGGCTACATGGAACTGGATCGCCGCGGCGCCGAGCTGCTGTTCCAGGTGCTCACCGAACGCGAAGAGAAAGCCTCGGTGGCCATTGCGTCAAACGAAAGCTTCTCCGGGTGGACCAAAACGTTCACCGACCCACGGTTGTGCGCAGCCATCGTCGACCGACTCACCTTCGGCGGCAACATCATCGAAACCGGCACCGACTCCTTCCGCCTAGCGCACACCCGCGCCAAGACCAGCAACCAGAACCAGCCAACCGGTGACTGAGGATCTGCTCATCAAGCAGATCAGCTGCACCAGCGCTCCTCCGCCATGAGCCTCCACGGACCCCTTGCTAGGTAACCAGCTCGGCAGCATTTCCGGTTGCTGGCGACGGTTCAGCCTCCCAGACAACGCACATGGGCAGTGTCCCAGTATCGAAGAACTCGCGAGCCGCTTGAAGCATCACACCGTGGTCGACCAAACACCGAGGAAAGAAGCCGACCGTGGCATCACCGCGGGCGAACTCCACTTCACCGCCGCCGGCATCACCATCTCCCACACTGTGAAGCGGCGATTGGGATCGATCGTTGTCGGCAAACAGCAGCAGCCCGCCGCTTTGATGCCCCACCCCCAGCGACAAGGTTCCCGCCGAGCCAGCCACGCTCACCAACACCGGCGCAGACCCTGATTTCGCCAGTGACTCAAGACGAGACTCCAGCTCTTCAGCATCGTTGACGTGCACTTCCTGGTCATCCCAACGGAGCAACATTCCTCAATTATCCGTGAACGCGATCAAAGCGCCACCCGCTCCTCGAAGCACACCAACTCGGCGTCAGCTGCCCGGGTGACTCCCAAATTCGTGAGCACAATCGCCTCCAAGGACACCCTGGCGACTCCGAAATTCGTGATCAAACGACTCCCGAATCAACGATCAAAACCAGCCGCAATCAGCGCGGAATAGGGCTTCCGCACATGTCGTACCCGCAGCGGACGATGGGGTACATGAACGAGAACAACAGCAACCGGTGTGTGATTCGCATTCTGGGTTTAGTTGACGGGACGCCAACCGATTTCGACGGCCAGTATGTGGTTGAGTACGACCCGAGCAGGACCGGCACGCAGCCAGTGACAGGTAAACCCATGCCGGTATTCCATCTGGTGACCACCCCCGATATCAGTCAAGCGACGCGGTTCACTCCCGACGAGACGGTCGACCTGTACCGCGCCGTAGACCAACGTAACCCGATCCGGGCTGATGGTGAACCGAATCGCCCTCTCACTGCGTTCAGTGTGGAGACCGACACCCTTGCGGCGGCGCTGCCGCCTGCGGGATGGCACGTCGATCCGCACAATTCGCGCTACTGGCGCTGGTGGGACGGTACGGCCTGGACCAGCCATATCGCGGCGCGATGATTCGGCAGTAGCGCAGCCGGGGACGTTCACGGCGTCGAGCTGCGTGTTCACAGGTTCCTACCCACCTCGGCTGAATCCCTCGTCACGGTGAGCGGCGTTCCACATGCGGGTGTGGAGATCATGGGCGGTGGTGTTGCGCTGCTGGGCTTTTCGGTGGCGTTGCAGGGCGGTGGTGATGGCGGGTGTGTGGTGGTCGGGGTGTAGTCCGGCGGCTTGGGTGAGGGCTGCGTTGCTGTCGGGGCTGGCGTCGAAGTGGTTGATGCGGCCGGTGGCGGCGGTGAGCACTGGCGACCACCGCAGTTCGGTGTGTAGCAGTTTCAGTAGTGGGGCGGCCGGTGGTGGTGGCCAGGTGGCGGTGTTGGTGTCGAGCAGGATGATCCGGGCGTGGGCGGTTGCCGCGGTCTCGGTGAGGTCGGCGATCGTTTCGGGGGAAATGTGTTCGGCGCGGTCGATGACGACGATGGTGCCCGGTGCGCTGTCGTGCAGGTCCAGGGTGGCGGCGTCGATGACTGTGTTGGCGATCGGGGACAGGTCCGCATTGTCACAGATGGTGGCGGGAGCAGCCCAGATCAGCGGACGCTGCGCGTCGTGGGCGGCGCGTTCAAGGTGTTTCATCATGGGCAGCAGCGCGGCCCGGTCGGAGGCGTGCGCGGCGGTCAGCACGAACGGTGCATCGGTAAGCCGTCGTAGGCGGTCGGTGTCGATGTCGGGGTGTTCGCTGATCGGCAGTCGCTCTTGGAAAGCATGTTGACCGGCAGCGTCGAGCACCCGCAGTTCGGTGTCGATGCGGGGCAGCAGCTCGGTGATGTGTTCGGCGGTGCTGCGCTGTGCACGCGCGAATGCCTGTGCTGCGGCGAGCTCGGCGCGGTGGAGCTGGTCGCGCAGCGCTGCGCGGTCGGCGCGATGTCGGGCCAGCAGTGTGTCATCGTCGGCGCGGCATCGGCGCAGCAGTGCGTCGGCGTCGGCGTGGGTGACGATGTGCTCGCTGCCGCCGGCCGCGGCGGCGCGGGCTGCGGTGGCTTCGTCGAATGCGGGATGGAACTGTTCGGCGGGGCTGGTTGGGGGCAGCTGGTAGCTGGTCAGGAAGTTCAGGTGCTGGGTGGCCGAGGCGATATCGAGGGGGTCGGCGTCTGGGTCGGCGCGCAGGGTGTCGAGTTCGGTGCGGGCGTGGCCGATGAGTTCGAGGGCTTCGGCGTAGGTGGTTTCGGCGTGATGCCATTGGTCGAGCACGGCTTCGACGCGTGCCAGGAAAGGCCGGTCGGCGTCGGCCGCGGCGCGCATGCGCCGCAGTTCGTCGGTGGCGGCCAGGACGTGGGGTCCGCCACCGGCGGTCACGTGGGCGGCCAAGGCGCGTACCTGGGCGTCGGCGGCGGCGTAGCGGTCGCGCAGCGCGTGGACGTCGGCGCGGTGGGCGGCCAGCGCGGCGGCGGGGCTGGGCCGCACGGTGCTCAGGCTGTCGAAGTCGATCCCTGTATCGGGGGTGAAGTAGTCGTCGGCGTGCTCGGGTGGGGGCAGTTGATCGTCGGGGGCGGTGGGCTCGGTGAGGTCGTAGTCGTCTAGTCCGAGTGCGGCGGCAAGGTTGTTGGGGTCGGCCAACACGTCGTCGTGAGCGTGCTGGCGCCCCGGTGGTGTGTTCTCGATGTCGGGGTGCAGATGGGCGAGTTCTTCGTGTTCCTCCGGTGTCAGGGGCGCGGTGTCGGGCAGGGGAATGTCGTGGTCATAGGGGTCGGCGGTGGTGAACACCTCGATCGAGTAGGTGAGCAGTCGGGCGTACTCGTCGGGCCGTAAATGGTGGGTCAGGTGGGCGTCGGCGTCATAGAGATGTTCGGCGGCCACATGCAGCAGATCGCGCGGTGTCCACTGGTCGGGGTCGGCGTTGCCGATCGCGGACACCAGTGCGGGGAAGGCGGGATCGGCGGCGATGGTTTCGGCCAGTTCGGTGCCGAACACGGTGTGCAGATCGGGTAGCCAGTCCGGGCGCAGCCCACCGTTGGCGGTCTCCAACACCGCTGGTGTGAGGGTGCCGCACAGTCGCCACCACAATGCGGCGGCGGGCAGTTCGTCGGGCAGCGGGCGCTCAGCGGCGACGGTGCGTACGAGTTGGGTGATGTTGACTCCGGTGCGCGCGGCCGCGGCCAGGTGGTGGGCCAGCTGCGGCCAGTAGGGGTCGTGGCGGATGTGCGGGTTGATGGAGTCGATGAGGGTGTCGTAGCGGTTGGTGGTGGCATCAGCGCCGATGAGTTCGGCGGCGCGTTGTTCGAGTCCGCGTTGGGCGGCGCGGGTGCGGGCGGGGTATTGCTCGGCGCCGGCGATGCGGGTGTCGTTGTCCTCGACGGCGGTTGCGGCGCGATACACGGCCAGCTCGGCAGCCAGTTCAAGGTCTGTGCCGACCAGCGGTCGTGCCCATCGCGGCGCGGTCGCTGCGCTCCACTGGCGTGCGGTGGCGGTGACCTCGGCGGCCAGGTCGGTGACCCGCTGTGCGCGGGCGGCCAGGTAGGTGTGCCACTGCGGGTCGGCGGCCAGACGTTCGGGGATGGCGGGCAGCCAGGGCAGTGGGCCGGCGCCACCGGAGTGTGCACCGGTCGGATCGAGGCGCCAGTCGATGACCGCGGCTGGGTCGGCGGCGTTGTCGAATCCGCCGGAGGCGACCACTTTGTCGAGCCGTTTGAGGGGGTGGATGCCGGCGGCGGCGATCAACGCGAGGTGCTGGCGTAGCACCGGCCAGGCGGTAGCGGTGGTCAGTCCGGGCACGAGTTTCTCGGCGTGGGAATCCAGCTCGGCGTGCTGGGCGGGGCTCAGGCGTGATTCGGCGGCGGTGCCGACGGCGTGGGCGTACATCTGGGTGGCGGCGGCCAGGCGG
Organism: Mycolicibacterium obuense; assembly: GCF_055397605.1. Lineage (NCBI taxonomy): Bacteria > Bacillati > Actinomycetota > Actinomycetes > Mycobacteriales > Mycobacteriaceae > Mycobacterium > Mycolicibacterium obuense. The sequence continues at coordinate 141,903 of NZ_LC872746.1, forward strand.
GCAGCCGGGTCGGTGGCGGCGCGGGCCGCACTGGTGGCCGAGACTTGCGCAGCATCGCGGGCCAGGGCACGGGTCAATACGTCCACGGCGGTGTCGGGGTGGGTGGCTTTCGGCGACAGCACGCGGTGGGGGTCGTGCTCGGCGGTGGAGAAGTAGATGTGGTTGCCGTGCACTCCGCGGGTCAGCGCGGTGTACACCTGTTGGCGGGTGAGTTGATCGGAGCCCACGGTGTGGCAGCGGTAGCGGGCGGTCGCGCCTTGGGTGGCGTCGATGGTGCGGGCGTAGCCCAGGGTGACGTGGGAGCGGACGTAGGCGGCGGGCAGCCGTAGATGTGCGTGTGACTCCAAGTGCGTGACGGTGATCGAGCCGTCCGGATCGACCTCGGTGACTTCCCAGCGGTAGCCGTTGCGCACGAAGTCGGTGGCACCCAACGCGAGGGTGCGATCGTTGTGTTTGGTGAACACGAGGTCCCCGACGCTGGCGCGGGCCCCGGCCATCAACACCGCTTCGATGCCGGTGGCGTGTTCTCCGAGTTCGGTCAGCCGGTGCAGCCGGGCGCGGTCGTTGAGTTCAGAAACCAGCTCGTGGGTCGGCGCCAACAGCAGCGAGTGCTTGTCCTCAGCGATGTCGGATTGCCATGCTTGGAACGCCATATCGGAGGCGGCGGCTTGGGTGCCGACATGCACGCGCTGGGCATCGAGATAGAACGCGATCCCTGATGGGTCGCCGTCGCGCAGCGCGAGACCGGCTTGGGCTTCGGAGGCCGAGGCGAACCGCATCACCTGGGACAAGGTGATCGCCCCGTGCTCGTGGGCCAGGTCGCGCAGCACACCGCCGGCGCTGATCGAGGACAGCTGTTTGTCGTCCCCGACGAGGCGCACGCTGGCGCCGCGGGCCAAGGCGACCGCGATCATCGACGCCAGCGCCAACGTGCCGGCCTTGCCGGCTTCGTCCACGATGATCAAGGTGTTCTCATCGATCGCGTCGTACCACTGCCGGGCGGGGTCGCCGGGGGAGATGTCGGGATTGTCGGTGAGCCAGTTGAACTTATCGAGGGTGTCACCGACTTCGACGTCGATTTCTTCGCGCAACAATTGCGCGGCACTGGCGCTGGGAGACAACCCGATGACGGTGCCCCCGGCGCCTTCCCAAGACCGGGCCAGCGCGGCCGTGGCGGTGGTTTTCCCCGACCCGGCCGGGGCCAACGCGAGCATCACGCGCTGCCCGCGGCACGCCATTTCGCGGACCAGTTGGGCTTGACCGGCGTTGAGTTCGCGGCGGTGCGCGGCCTGGGCGAGTAGCTCAATTTCGACATCGGCGGCGGGCACGGTGCGGCCGTCGCGCAGTGTGGCGGCGGCCAGGATTTGCCGCTCAGCGGCCAGGATTTCGGGGCTGGTGTAGGTCTGCGTCCCGGCTTGGCGGTACACGCTGGTCCCGTCGCGGCGCCGCAACACCGCGGGCTCACCGAGGTCGGTATCAGGACTGGATGCGTGTCGGATGCTGCGCGGTTCGGTCAGGGCGGCGTCGGTGATGAGTTCGGCGATGCCGTCGATTCCGGCGTGCCCGGTGACGCGGACCACCCGCAATGCTTCGGCCAGTACATGGGTGCGGTTCCAGGTGGACCGCGCTGCGGAGACGGTGGCGATGACCTGGGCGGCGCGGGCGTTGATCCACCCTGCGGTGACCTCGGCGGGTGTCGTGGTGCGCCCGGCCAAGGAGCGGGCGATCATCGCGTTGACCGCTTCGTCGCTGCCCAGCAGGCCGACGGCTTGGGTGCGCCATTCTGCGCGTTGCTCGGCCAGCGATCGGGGTTCGTGTTTGGCGTCGCGGGTGGCCAGGGTGGCTTGTTGGAACATCGCGATCGACTCCGGGGTGGTCGGCTCGCGGCCGTGGGCGGCCTGAAATTTCTTGGCCAGCACCGCATATTCGGCGTCGATGGCGGCGCGGCGTGAGGACCACAGTTCGTTGAGTTCGCGGCTGACGCCGACGACTTCGCGGACCTCGCGCTTGCCTTCGCGGGCATCGCCGCGGGCGGCGAACCGCATCCCCAGCTCGTCGCCCAGGTAGGCCTCCAGGCGTGAGTTGTACAGCTCGGAGGCCGCGACGGTGGAGGCGTAGAGCGGGCGGCCATCGAGGGCGTACCAGCGGGGGATGCCGTCGGTGCCGCGGGCGCGGACCTTGTTGGAGATCGCGACGTGGGTGTGCAGGCCGGGGTCCGAGGCGCGGGTGTCGCGGTGGAGAAATTCGGCGGTGATGAAGCCTTCGGTGTCGACTTGGGCGATTCCTTGGGCGCCGATGCGGGTGTAGGCGGCCTGATCTTGCAGGAAGTCCAGGGCGTCCTGGACGGCCTTGCGGTGGCATTCCTCGATCTGTTTGGCGATCGGTTCCGGGCACAGCGCGTACAGTGCGGACACGCTTTTGACCGGGGTGAAGGTCATGTCGTAGCCGGCGACCGAGGTGGTTTGGTCGCGGGTGCCGCGGGCGATGAACCCGGTCAGTTCGCGCTCGTCCAGGGGTGCGCGGCGGTGCTGTTCTTCGAACATGTCGGTGGCGATGTCGGTGCGCATCTGCGCCCGCACTGTCTCGTCAATGGCGGCGTTCCAGTGCGCACCGACCGACAGGTTGTGATCCCGATACGCCTCAGCGAGCCGCTGCTGCAGCTCGGTTTCGCCGGCGTTGACCCGGAACGGGCGACCGAGGGTGGTCGCGGTCAGCGCTGAGTTTTTGCGTGCCCCTTGGGCAATGAGCTGCTTGGTCAGCGCTGAGGCGTTCGGGTGCACCCCCAGCCCGAACAGGGCCTTCATCTGGTCCTCGGTGACCTCGGAGCCTTCGGCCACTGACCACAGTCGCTCTCCGGCGTCGGTACGGGTCCAGTTCTGCGAGCCCGCGGACAAGCCGGCCAGTTCGCGTCCGCCCCAGCGGCCCGGTGTCTCGCCCTTGGAGGAGTAGTAGTCGCCCAACGATTCCGGGCCATGGGTGCGGTCGTGGGCAGCCACCTGCCGCACCAGGTACAAGTACCCGGAGCCAGCGGTGAGCTTGTGGATGCCCGCATTCACCTGCCCAGCGCACCGATTTCTCACGACGAAACCAAGGCTGCTTTCCGCCAGCATCCGAACGGGCCGTGACCAAACCTACCGGCGCAGGGGTCGTATTCATTCGGGGTGAATACGCCTTCACGCTGGTCGGCATGTAGCGCCGGGTATTGCTCTGTTCGCTTTTCACCTCTCCTGGACCAGCACGTGAGGTGCGTCCTTAATGCCTCCTGGGTTGGTCTGACCGGGTCGCGGGTTTGTTGCTTTGGTGGGCCACCAGCTGGCTTCGCGTAGGAGTGTGGCGATGGCGGGCACGGTGAGGGTGCGCACGAGGAAGGTGTCGAGCAGCAGCCCGAAGCCGATGATGAGGCCGGCTTGGATCATGATGGCGACTGAGCCGACCATGAGGCCGAACATGCTGGCGGCGAATATGAGGCCAGCGGAGGTGATGACGGCTCCGGTGTTTGCCACGGTGCGCAGGACGCCGACGCGGATGTTGGTTCCGGATTCTTCGCGGAGCCGTGAGACGAGCAGCATGTTGTAGTCGGCGCCGACGGCGACGAGGATGATGAACGCCAGCAGCGGTACGGGCCAGGCGATTTCGTGGCCCAGTCCCCATTGGAAGACTACGACGCCGATGCCGAGTGATGCGAGGTAGTTGAGCACGACGGTGCCTAGTAGGTAGAGCGGTGCTAGGAGTGCGCGCAGTAGTAGGACCAGGATGACGCCGACGATGATGATGGTGGCGATGGCTAGTTGTGCGAAGTCGGCCCAGAGGAGTCGTTGGATATCGGAGTTGACGGCGGGGAAGCCGGCTACGGACACGGTGGCGTCGGCGAGTGACGTGTTGGGTCGTGCGGTGTTGGCGGTGTCGGTGATGCGGCTGGCGAGGTCCATGGCTTCAACGCTGTATGGGTCGTGGCTGCTTTCGATCATGAACCGCGCTGTTTTGCCGTCCGGTGAGAGGAATTGTTCGGCGACGTCGGTGAATTGCCGGTTCTCGAATGCGTTGGCGGGCAGGTAGAAACCGCTCGAGGAGTCGGAGTCGGCCGCTGCGCGCGAGGAGTTCTGTAGTTGGGTGGCGATCTGGCTCATGCCGGACAGCATTTCGATGTTGCTGTCGGCGAGGGTGCGGACGCCGGTGGCGAGTGCTTGGGCGCCGGAGGCCAGCTGTCCGATTCCGTCCTGCAATCGGCGGAGATTTGTGGTCAGGTCGGCGGGGTCACCCAGGGCTCCGAATGCCTTGTCCAGTGAGGCGACTGCGTTCTGGACGTTGGCGAGGGTGCCACCAACGGTGGCATTGGTGGCGGGATCGTAGCGGTCCCCGAGGTCGGCGATTTGGTTGAAGAATCCGTTGTCGCGCAGAGTGACCAGGATCTGGACCTGGTTGCGGATTTGGGCGCATTGTGGGGTGGTGGCGCACCAGGGTGAGGTGTTGAGGGCGCCGACGAGTGGGTCGAGTTGAGTGATTGCGTTTTGGGCTTGGTTGGCCAGCGGTCGTAGTCCTGGGCCGGATTGGATGGCTTGGTCGACGGCGGGGGCAGTGGCGGAAAGTTGTTGCAGCAGCGGCCGGAATTGGTTGACCTGAGTTCCTGCGGATTGGGCTTGGGTGAGGATTCCGGCTAGTGGTGTGAAGGCGGTGCGCACGGTGCTGTCGAGTTGGGCGAGGCCGTCGGCGAGCTGGTCGGCGCCGTCGGTGAGTTTGGTGAGGTCGTCCTTGCGGGAGTTGCCCTCGGCGACGGCGCCGGCCATTTTGTCGCCGATCTGGCCGTTCTGCCAGGCCAGTTCTGCTTGGTCGAGGCGCTCTCCGGTGGGGCGGGTGACTCCGGAAACCTTGGTGACGCCGGGGATCTGGGAGACGCGGGAGGCCATCTCGTCAAGATCGGCCAGTCCTTTGCCGGTCCGCATGTCGGTCGGATTTTCCACGACGAGGAATTCGCTGATGACGACGTCTTTGCGGAAGCGGCGGTCCAGCAGGTGGTAGCCCAGGTTGCTGGCCGTGGTGTCTGGTTGGCCCTTGCGGTCGTCGTAGCTGATTTTGATGGTTGCTGCCGCTGCCGACAGGGCGAGCAAGATGACCAGGCTGACGATGAGTAGTGGCACGGGACGGCGGACCACGGCGACGGCGACGCTGTTCCAGTAGCGGCGGGTGCGATCGGGTTTGGGTTCACCGATGCCGCGTTTGGCGGCTAGCGACAGCACCGGTGGCAGCAGGGTTACGGTGGCCAGAAATCCGAACAGTACGGCGATGGCACACGCGGGGCCAAGGGCGGCGAAGACGCTGAGCCGCGCGAAGACCATGGCCAGGAACGCGAGTGCGACGGTGGCGGCGGAGGCGAGGATGACGCGCCCGATGCTGGCGGTGGCGTGGATGACGGCCTGATCGGCGGGTACTTGGGCGCGGCGCTGTTCGTGGTATCGGCTGATCAGAAATACGGTGTAGTCGGTTCCCGCGCCGAGCAGGATCGCAGTCATGAAGGCGACGGTGAACTGGGAGACGGGCATGCCCATCTCGCCGAGGGCGGACAGCACGCCGCGCCCGACTGCCAGGCTCAACCCGATTACTAGCAGCGGTAACAGCGCGGTGAACACCGACCGGTAGACGATCAGCAGGATCAGGGCGATCACGCCCGCGGTAGCGATTGAGATCAGCAGCAGGTCGTGCTCGGCGGATGCGATCATGTCGCTGAAGGTTGCCGGTGGTCCCGTCACTTGCACAGTCGTGGTCGAGCCGGTGAAGACCTCGGCGGCGATGTTGCGCACCGCGTTTACCGATTCGGCGGCCGTGGGGTCTCCGAGGGTGCCGGTGACACCTACGGGCAGGTACCAAGCTTTGCGGTCGGCGCTGACTGCCTGGGCTTCGGTAATCGGATCGGACAGTAGGTCCTGCACCAGCAGGACGTGGTTGCCTTCGCCCTGCAACCGGCGCACGAGTTCGCCGTAGCGCTGCCGTGCAGTCGGAGTCAAGCCATTGGGGTCTTCCATGGCGACGAACACCATGGTTTTTGAGCCTTCTTCGCCGAAAGCGGCGCTCATGCGGTCAACCGTCTGCAAGGACGGCGCATCGCGAGGGATGAGGTCCACCGACTGTTGGCGCACCACGGTTTCTAGCTGGGGGAACAGCAACGCGAGGACGACCGCGGCGCCTAGCCATACCCCGATGACCAGCGCTTTGTGTCGGAGGGTGAATCGGGCTAGCGCTGCCAACCGTTCGCTGTACTCGCGGGTTTCGGCCGGGTTGGGGGATCCGTTGTCCCGCTGGCCACGGCGCGTGGCCTGGCCTGGGGAATCTGCAGTGCCGTCGGTCACTGGGCCTCCACTAGTAGCGAATCGTAGCGATACTATCGGTATCGCTACGCTACCGCATGTAGTGCAAGTGGTGGCGGGGCCGTCGTCGCCAGGCCGCGCAAAGCGCGCGGCTGGCGAAGGGGCCGGCGACCGCTATCGAGTCGGGACCGGGCCGACGGTCGCAGTGGGCAGAGGAATGATCGAACACTCAGTGGGTTTCTGGAAGCCAGGGCTGACGCTGTAAGTCGACGACACTGGCCTTGGATGCCGTTCAGGGTCTTGCTGTTGCTGTTCTCGGACGTTGGTCGTCGGGCGCACGCACGGCCACATCGCGTAGCGGGGCCGCTAGCTCTAGGTTTGCGCTTCGGTTGTGGCCGACTGGCCCGTGTTCTGCAGCAGCACGTAATTGCCTAGGCTGCCCAGGAAACCTGCGCAGTGCTGAACGAGTTCATCTGTGGTGAATTCCAGTTCTCCGTCGAGTCGGCGGCGCAAGACTTCGAATAGCCCTCCCACGCCCAAGGTCGAAGCCAAATGGGCAACCCCCACGGCAGAGTCGGCGATGTCGAGGTGAAGTCTGGCTTCGCGCAAGACAAGGTCGGTGAAACCTGCCATTAGTTCGCTGCGTAGCTCTCGGAGCAGCGGCTCGGTTGCAGATTCCACGAACAGGATCCGACCCAGCCGCGGGTCGTTGTCGATCATGCCGACCAGCCTGCGGATTGGCGCGTACGCCAATACCTCCGGTGGCTCGCCGGCATCGGGGATCGCGTCGACTATCACCTCCTGGAAGGTGGCATAGAGCTGCTGGTAGACAGCCCGCAGGAGTGCGTCTCGGTCGGAGAAGTGCTGGTAGAAGTACCGTGACGTGACACCCGATTCAGCGCAGACGGCAGTCACAGTGGCGGCGGCAACGCCGCGCGTGCCGATCAACTCCGTTGCGGCCTCGATGAGACGGGTGCGCCGGTTCCGGTGACGCTCCTCGGCGGACATTCCGCTATACACCCGCGCCGAAACCACGTGGATAGCTTGCCATCTAATTCTGACAAGGCTTAGAGTCAGATTGACCGCGCGTCCTTGGCGAATGGGAGAACAACATGAGCGACGATTCGTCCACACGGCCCACCGCACGGGTCGTCCCGAAGCCCCGCCGTGTTCGATTCGATATGCCTGCTGGGACCAGTCGGCAGCACTTCGTTGATGGCGACTTGGTGATGAGCCACTTTGTGTCCACCTTGTCGGCCACGTTCCCCGAAGGCGAAGACTTCTTTATCCGGTCAGTCCGCGAGTACCGGGACCACATCAGCGACGCTGACCTCAAGGAGGCGGTCAAGGGGTTTATCGCACAAGAGGCCACCCACCGACACCAGCATCGGCTGCTCAACGATCGGCTTCAAGCAATGGGCTATCCCACCGAGGGGATCGATCGGCATGTCAAGAAGCTGGTTGGCCGACTTGAGAAGCGTTTTTCTCCCAAGATGCGCCTGGCTGTGACGGCCGCCCTCGAGCACTACACGGCGACATTCGCCGAGATCATTCTCACCAGCGACGAAGCTCAAGAACTGATCGGCGACACCGAAGTGCGGCCTATTCTGCTCTGGCACGCACTGGAAGAATGCGAGCATAAGGCCGTTGCTTTCGATGTCTACGAGACGGTCGGTGGAAGCGAACGCACCAGGGTCTGGGGGATGCGGATCGCCAGCCTCCTCTTGTTCAGCGAGTTGGTCATCCAGACCACCCGCTCTCTGGCTGGTGACCGTTCCGCCTACAACCCGGTGCGCTTGCTGCGCAGCCTTCGAGCCTTCCGTCATAACCCGCTATTCAGCCCAGCAGCAATTGCGCGCTTTCGCTCCTACACCCGCGCCGGATTTCATCCCGACGACTGGGACAGCGCAGAAATCCTCGAACGCTGGACCAAGGAACTCTTCGACGCCGATGGTGGCCAGCAAGTGCGTAGTGGCGTCTAGCTCGACCAGAGCCCGGCACAGTTCAAAGTCGGCCTTAACCGAAGAACACTTCATGGGCTCCGCTTCGCGCGCTGTGAAGTCAAGATCGGTTCTGACTACTGGCCGATCGATGGTGCTCGACCAACGTCGCGACCTACAGGAGGTTCCGGCCGAGGAACTCGGTGACGGCGCAGCCGAAGGCGTCGTTGTCGTCGCCGGCGATCATGTGTCCGGTGCCGGATACGTCGACGGTCTCGGCGTGGGGAACCAGTTGCTTGAACTCGTCGACGGTGGCTTGGGAGACCACGTCGGACAAGAGGCCCCTTACGAGAAGTGTTGGGGCATTGACCCGTCGGGCTCCGTCGATCAGCAGGTGGCTGATTGCGTCGAATTGCTCCGTTCCCGTGGTCGATTCGTCGCGGAGAAAGTCGAAGTTGGAGTGAATGAATGCCGGGTCCCACCGCCAGATCCAGCGGCCGTCGTGACGCTGCCGTAGCACCTTGCGCAGGCCGTCGACGTTGGCCGGGCGCGAGCGATGGGGGTTGTACGCGGCGATCACCTCTGCGGCGTCAGAGAGGGTGCTAAAGCCATCGGGATGTGCGGCCATGAACGTCACCACGCGACGGGCGCCCTGGAATTCAAGTCGCGGGGTGACGTCGACCAGGACGACCGCCGCCCACGACGCCCCGGATGTCAACAGATGCGTGCCGAGCACGGTCATGCCCCCAAGGGATGCACCTACGACCGCAGGGGCGGTATAGGCGCTGAAGTGCTCGCGCACGGCGAGAAGATCGGTCGCGAGTCGCTCGATGTCGTACCTGCCGGCTGGGTCCCAGTCGCTGTCGCCGTGACCGCGGGTGTCGTAGGCGACGACTGTGTATCCGCATGCGTGGAGGCGACGCGCTGAAGTGCTCCACGCGTGCCGGTTCTGGCCGCCGCCGTGCAGGAGCAGCACGACGGGACGGGCGTCATCGTGGCCGTAGCAGTCCGCAGCCAGGGCGATCCCGTCCTGGGTTCGGACCCGATGCTGCACGGCGGAGGTCATGACACCTTCCTGGCGAGATCGTCGTCCGCCCGAAGCGTGGGCCCGGCAGCAAGCGCCTTCATAGTGCGTTGCCCGCGGCGTTCACGATCGTGACCGTGCCCTGGGCTACGCAGACGGCTTTGTCGCCGTTGCTAATGTCGATGCGCGCCACTCCACTGCGCTTGCCCAGCGACACGATGTCGGTGACGGCGACACACACACCGGTGGACACGGGTCGCAGCAGGTTTAGCTTGAATTCGGTGGTGGCGACCCATGATCCGGCCGGAATGACGGGGTAGAACACGACTCCGAGACAGTGGTCGACCATCGCCGATAGACATCCGCCGTGCAGGGTGCCGAAGGGTGTGAGCAGTTCGGCACGGGTTTCCATCTCTGCCACCAGCCGACCGGCGGCGAGTTCGGTGTGCCGAAAGCTCAGAAACCTCGACAGTCCACCTGCTGTGTTCGGCGATCTGAGCAGCTGGTCGGCGATCTGCTCATCGAAGTGCGCGAATGTCACTGCCACCACCATGCCCCTTTCTCCTGTCCGGTCATGGGTCGATCACCGTTCGAGCCCGCGAATCGTTTGAGCATGTCGCCGAATGCGCCGAGGTCGCCGTGCGCGGCGGAGTGCTCGATATCGACGGCGATGAAGAACCTGGCCGCGCGGTGATGCACACGACGCGTCGTCGAGGAGGGGCACGGGCTAGACCGGTGTGGTCCAAGTGATGGGCAGCGATGTGTAGCCGCGGATCGGTCCGGACCGCAGCCGCCGCGCCGATTCAAGATCGACCTCCCAGTCGGGCACCTTGTCCAACAGAGCATCCAGAGCGATGCGGGCCTCCATCCGCGCCAGTGCCGCGCCCAGACAGAAGTGGATGCCGCGACCGAAGGCGACCTGGTGCTCACTGGTGCGCTCGATGTCGAACACGTCAGGATCGGGGAAGGCGCGCTCGTCGCGGTTGGCCGACCCGAACAGCAGCAGCACCTTCTCACCTTGACGCATGGTCGTGTCGTGCAGTGTGACGTCGCGGGTCAGGGTTCGTGAAAGTCCCTGTGCCGGTGAGTCGTAGCGCAGCAACTCCTCAACTGCCGGCCCCAATAGTGTTCGATCGGCGGCCAGGCGTCGGCGGGTCTGCCGATGCTGGGCCAGCACGACCGCGGAGTTCCCCAGCAGATTGGTGGTGGTCTCGTAGCCCGCGACGAGCAGCAGCGCGCAGAAGCCGAGGACTTCCTCGTCGGTCAGTCTGATCCCGTCGACTGTGGCGTTCGCCAACGCCGACATCATGTCCTCGCGGGGGGTTTGGCGGCGGTCGGCGAGGAAGTCGGTGAAGTAGGCGTAGATCGAGGTGGCGGCGGTCAGTGCGTCGGTGGTTTGTCCGTGGTTGACGTCGACCTGGACCAGTTGGCTCGACCACAATCGGAACTGATCACGATCGGTGGCGGGAATGCCCAGTAGATCGGCGATCACCGCGGCGGGCAGGATCGCGGCGAAGTCGGTCACGAAGTCCGCCGAACCAGAGCCCTCGTCGAGGCGCTCGAACAACTCCGCGGCCATCTGTGTGATGGCGCCCTGCAGCCCGGCCACCCGCCGGGGAGTGAACGCCCGGCTCACCAGGGCACGCAACTGGTCGTGGCGCGGAGGGTCCATCACGATCATCATCGGCAGGAACGAGCCGATGAAGTCCGATCCCGGTGGGGTGGGGAAGATGCCGTCCACCGAGGAGTACGTGCCGTGATCCAGTGCTGCGGCCTGGACGTCGGCGTGCCGGCTCAACACCCAGGTATGGGATTCCTCGGCGCGGTACACCGGAGCCGTGTCACGCAACGACCGATACGTCGGATAGGGGTCGTTGAGAATCGAGGCGTCGAACGGGTCGTAACGAATTTGCACCGAGACCACCAAGACCTCCGACCACCAAAGTAACGACGGTTTAGACTCGCAGTCTAAACCGGCCGAACGGGACAGGGGGGCAATGCGCAAGATTCCACGTCAGATCTCTGACCGGCTTCCCGCCGCGGCGGACTTGTTCGCCGAGAAGGGGCTCAACGACTCCAAGATCGAAGACGTCGCCGCGGTGACCGGTGTGCCGAAAGCGACGCTGTACTACTACTTCGCCGGTAAAGAGGACATCCTTGCTTTCCTGCTCGAAGACCTCCTCAAGGACATCTTCGATGCTGTGACCGCGATCGTGCACACCGGCGGCACCGGTGCCGAACGCCTCGAACTCGTGATCCGCGCACAACTGCGGGCAATGGCGCAGCGGCCAGCGGTATGCCGTGCACTCATCGGCGAATTGGGACGAGCGGCCCGCATGCCGGCTATCGCCGAGATGATCAATACCGCCTACCAACAACCCGTCGAAACCCTGCTCATCGAAGGGGCCCGCGACGGATCCCTCGTCGCTCAGCCCGATGCGCGATCGACGTCGATTGCGCTGTTCGGCGCGGTCACCATCAATGCACTCATGTACCTGGTCACCGATAACCACCTCGACGAGACGGTGGTCGCCAGCACCCTCAGCGCCGTCATGTTCGACGGGCTGCGCCCGCGCACAGGAGACCAGTCATGAGCACCTACGGCCTGTCGGTTCTCGGCGCGGATCTGAAGTCACTGGCCCAGACCGCCCAGGCCGCTGATGCGGCCGGGTTCGACGCCGTATGGGCCTCGGAGTTCTATTCTCGGTCCGGATCGATCTCCATGGCCGCGATGGCCAACAGCACCCAGAACTGTCGGATCGGTTCCTCCATTCTCTACGGCGTCGGCCGAAGCCCCCTGGTGCTGGCCACCGAGGCGCGCGACCTCGACGAACTCTCCAACGGACGACTGGTACTCGGCATCGGCAACGGCACCAAACGGATGATGGGCGACTGGCACGGCGTGCCCGACACCTCCGCACCCGCCCTGCGGATGGAAGAACTCGTGATGCTGCTGCGCCGGATATGGAACCTGCATGAAGGCCCGATCCATCACGAGGGCCGTTTCTACAGAATGAATCTCACCCCGACCGGCGACGTGGGACCCTCCAGCAGGCCGATCCCGATCGTCACTGCCGGTGTCCGGCCCCGGATGTGCGAGGCGGCCGGGCGGGTGGCCGACGGCCTAGCCGGACATCCGCTGTTCACAACCACCTACGTCGAAGAGGTCGTCCGGCCCGCTATCGCCAGGGGCGCCGCGCACACCGGCCGCGACCCCAATGACGTGGAAATCATTTCCATGGTGATGTGCGCCATCCACGACGACGCCGAGGTCGCCAGGCGCGAACTGGCGCAGCAGATTGCGTTCTACTCCTCGGTCAAATCCTACGAGACGGTACTCGATGTGAACGGCTTCGCCAGCGAAGGCCGAGCCATCCGGCAAGCATTCGCCCAGCGCGATTTCCCGGCGATGTTCGCCGCTGTGTCCGAGGAGATGATCGACGCCATGGGTGTCGCCGGGACGGCGCACGAGGTCCGTGAACAATTGAGACGGTACAACGGCGTCCTCGACCACATCATGCTGTATTCACCATCGGTCGGCATCACTGCCGAACGCGTGCAACAAAACCTCGACAGCATCATCCGGGAATGCTCGCCCGCCTCGATGTCGCCAGGGCGGTCCTGTCCACGTTCAACCTGATCCACGTATTGCCGCCCAAGTCGACCCGTCGCAGTGTCCGCGGCCGGATTAGTGGGTCTGCCGCGCCGACCCCGCCGATGATTGCCTGACGCTGTTGACGATGTTGGCGTCGTCGGTGTCGGGGAGGTCATGGCGGACCACGCGTACCCGTCCTTGAGGTAGACAGGCCATGTAGCCGTGGCGCATGCCATAGAGCTCCCACGCTGTCTGTTCAGCGTCGGGATCGACATCGATGCGATGTCCGCGCGAGAAGCTCAGGTGTAGCCCTCCATCGTCGCTGGACCAGGCCTGGGTGCACAGTGCGCCGGCGAGGTTCAGCAGCGGGCGTTCGTGGGTCGCGATCCTGAGGGGGTCAATACGCACCGCCTCGATGGGGTAGGTGCCGACGGCAGGAAGCGTCAATAGTAGGGGGCAGGAGATGACGATTTCGTTGTAATCATCGAAATCCAGAACCAGGCCGCCGTGCAGCGAGAGGCGTTGTACGACAAGGTTTTCGATCCATTGGGTGTACATGGCAGTCTCTTTTCGACGCATCGTTGAGCCGTATCCCCAAAGAGTACGCCAAGTATCGCTGCGATACCAGCAGTATCGTTACCGGTAGACGGCTGGCCTAGCAGCGCTGGTCACGACGCGCCTGGTGGCTCGGTCAATGCGGTCGCGGGTGTCGGCGGCTGTCGCGCGGTGGCCGCTGAAGGCCACGAGGTTGGCCAGCCAGATGTCGGAGATGATCCCAGCCACGTGCAGATCGGTAGGAGTGGGCTCGCCGCCCCTGAGCGTGCGGGCCAGCAGGATCTGGATCTCATCGGCCGCGCGGTCGAGTTCCGCGGCGGCGCGGGTATCTGCGACTGCGAAGGCCCGTGTCATGGCCGTCGTCAGCCATGGGTCGCGCTGCCAGCGGTCATGCAGATGTGCGGTGAGCCGTTCGAGCCGTTCCAGCGGTGTGCCCTCACCACTCGCCCAGTCCCCGGCCGAGTCGAGTCGACGGAACTCGCGCGTCAGCGCTGCCACCAGCAAGTGGGTTTTCGCCGGGAAATAGCGGTAAAGCGTGCCGACGGCGATGCCGACCCGCTCGGCAACTGTCCGCATCTGAACCGCCTCGTAACCACCCGCCGCGGCCACGACCAAAGCTGCATCAAGAATGGTCTCCCGGCGCCGTGCGGACGCGCGTGAACGCGACGCGTTAGCGGCTCGCTTCTCTGCAGCGACCGAGTTCGCTTCCGAAGGCGGGGTTTTCCCGTGGCTGCGCGCCTGAGGGACAGTCATGACGGCTCCGGGTCGAGGCCGCCGCGGCGCGAGAACTGCTCCAGAAGATCGCCGAAAGCGCTGACATCGCCGTGTGCGGCGAAGTGCTCAGGGCTGACGACAATGAACACTGCACTGGCGGTGAAGCGGGCGATCCCACCCTCACCCGTGCCTGTCGCCGTGACATGCAGCGCCCGCCCTTCACGAGAGACGATGTGGGCAGTAATCCGGTGGGTCTGATGCAGCGGCACCGGCCGCAAATATTCGACCGTCAGGGTGCGGGTCACCGCCGGGGTTCCGGCGATCCACAACGTGAAGCCCAGGACGTCATCACATGCCGCGGCCACTGCCCCGCCATGGGCCAGGCCCGGGGCCCCGATATGGCGCTCATCGAACGTCACATCGGTGTACACCGCGTCGCCGCTACGATGCACCACCAACCGCAGTCCGTGGGGGTTGTCCGGGCCGCAACCCATGCATGTCGTGGTGTGCGAGGGCAGCCGCTCGGGCGGCAACAGGCTTTCGGGCACCGTCACCCTCCAATACGATCGGTTTCGCTGCGCTACCGTTAGTACCACACTGCTAGACTGCCGTGACAGCATCGCGTGAAGATCGACCGCCGAGGTGAACGAGTGAGCGACAGTCAGGCAGTGCCCGTCCCTGACGACGACGTGGACCCTCGGCTCATCCGGTCACGCACCCGGCTGCTGGATGCTGCGGCAACGCTACTGAGCACCGGTGGGGTGGAAGCGGTCACTATCGATGCCGTCACCAAAGCATCCAAAGTGGCCCGAACCACGCTGTACCGCCACTTCCACAGTTCGTCGCATTTACTGGCAGCCACGTTCGAACGCCTACTTCCACAAGTGACCACTCCGGCACCGACCAGCGGACCCCTCCGTGAGCAGCTGATCGAATTGCTCAGCCGCCAAGCCGCCCTTTTCAACGACGCACCGCTGCATGTCACGACACTCGCGTGGCTCTCATTGGGGCCCACCGGCTCCAATGCCCAAGCGGAAGACCGCCACACATCCGGGGCGCTACGGACCCGAGTTGTCGATCAATATCGTCAACCATTTGACGCCGTACTCACCAGCCCAAAAGCTCAAGCCGAACTCAACGACTTCGACCAGGAACTGGCGCTTTGCCAACTCGTCGGACCACTCGCCTTCGCCCGAATGACCGGGCTTCGCACTATCACTCACAATGACTGCGCGAACATCGTCGATGACTTTCTCGCCGCCCACCGCAACACCGACAGCGACGCCATAAAATCGAACATCGCCACCAAGAAGACGGGCCGCCCGGCGCGCTCAGCTCGCTAGGCACAACGAAATCACAATGTCGAGCCGGCTGGTCTTCGGGCCCTTTTCGCCTCTCGCAAATCGCGTCGGTGATGGCATCGAAGGACCATTCGTCGCCATCATCGGCGAGGCCGTACGCTGGTTTCCGTTCCACAGCGAGGTGCGGAGACTCGCAGCAGGGTAGTGAGCTACCCGAAGTGCAGGTCACCCGCGGTTCGGCGTCTCAGACGCTTGAGGGCGCGCAACTGCTTGAACCCGTTTCTCGATTGCTTGACTTGTGGCGAGGAGGATTGACAAAGAACAACTTTGACGAGAGCAGGCGAATCGTGGCCTCGGCGGCATGGAGTGGTTACGACATCGCTGTTGCGAGTTAGCTCCGCCTTCGATGCGGCATTGATCTGCCGCGTTCGGTGACGTAATCGGTCCAGTCGCGGGCGGCGAGTTTGGCCCAGGCGGCTGCGTTCTTGGTGGTGATCGCGAGCAGTTCGGCCAGCACGGGTGCGGGCATGTCGCTGGCGAGCTGGAAGAGGGCGGCTTTGCGATGTTCGTAGGGTTTCACCCCGACCGCGACGAGCTGGGTGCGGATGTTCTCGGTGGACAGGTGGGTGCCGGGAAGTCGGCCGGGGAACAGCCAGCCCGTATGGGATGGGGTGTAGCGGCTTTCGCATTGCTGCTCCAGATGCTCGCGGATGAGGTCGTCGAGTAGGGGAGGCATTTGGATGGGGATGGCGGCGAAGACGACATGCACGGCGTGATCGTCGGAGATCGAGATTTGGCTTGATCGCAGGGCGACGATGCGCGAAAGAGGTTGGGCGAACAACAATGTGAGCAGTCCCGCGATGCGGGTTTTGCGGCGGATTGTGTCGTCGTGCAGCAGCCGCCCGACGGCGGCCCACCGCTGGGAATCCGAGACGGTTACCGAGGGAGGTGACCGTGGCGGATCGGTGACCCTCAGTGTGGTGTTGATGCGGGATTGGCGTAGCCAGACGAGGAAGGCGTACTCGGCAGTGAGCGGCCTCCGGTGGAGCGCCTGGTAGCGCTCCAGCATCTCCTGTGTCGCTGTCGCCGGAGTGGCGTCGTGGGTGTGCAGAAACGCCATGAACTGAATCGCCACGCGGACGCGACGACGGCAGGCATCGGTCATCGATCTCGTCAGCCGGTTCTCGTGGGAGGCCTTGCGCATCTGGCGCAGTACATGCCAATGCGCGAATCGGCGAATGATGGCGGCGTCTTCGGCCGGAAGCTCGGCTACAACGTCCTCGATCCAGGGCAGCATCCGTTCGACGCGGATGTCGATCGGGCCCAGAACGCCGACCGCGACCAGGAGGCTGCGCAAGTAATCGTGGGCTCGGTCCGAGGGAAGATCGCTGAAGGTGTCGTGGCTGATTTCACGCGTTCCGCAGGCCATGTCGCGAAGGAGCTGCGGGCCGGTACCGGGCTTCTTTCGCAGCCACCAGAGCACCGTCTGTGGGCGGTCGGCGTTGATCAGTTCGTCGAACACGGGCCGTAGTCGGTGATGAATCGTGCCGCTGATCGGGTCGGTGAGCAGCTCGGTGAGGCGCTCGCGTAGGAAGCAGCGGGCGCATCGGTAGAACCCGTAGGGGTGTTCTTCGCGGCCGCATTCGCTGCAGGTGAAGATCGATGCGACACCGGCGCAGGAGGCGCACACGATGGCATCGTCGAGCTGCCACGCCAGTGGCCGCACGGTCTCACACCGCGGGCATTTCTCGGGGTGATAGTGCCGTCTGCGACGGCATGCGACACAGATGCGACGCCCGTGCGTCAGTGGGGTTAGCCGGATGGTGCTTGCACACTCCCAGCAGGCCCGCTGAGTCACTGGTTGTCGTGGGGGCGGCGGATGGTGGCGCGGATGGGTCGCAGGTCGCCGATGCCGGGTCCGCTGTCGTTGACCGCGGGCGCCTCACGGACTTGTTCGGCGACGAGCTCGAGCAGGTCGTTGGGCGTGCACGACAAGATGTCGCAGAGGGCGGCGAGCAGGTCGAGATTGATGCGCTGCGGGGGCTTGGTCGCGATCCGGTGCACCATCTGTCGGGAGATCTCCACGCCACGCTCGTGCAGCGGTGCGACAAGGTCGGTGGTGGCGAACATTCCGTTCTGGGCCATCAGCTGACGCAGGTTCCACCGCAGCACGGTCCTAGTGCTCATCTCCGCCTTCACCTGTCGTCGTGGATGATCCGTAGACGCGGCGCAGCGCCGCCTGCAGTGTTTTGGTCTTGAAGTCGTCGGACACCGAGGTATAGATCGCGGTGGTCGAGGCATACGAGTGCCCCACCTGTTCGGTGACGAACCGCTCCGGATAACCGAACTCGATCAGATGGGTGACATAGGAGTGCCGCAGGCAGTGCAAGGTGAGCTCGGCAGGCAGTCCCGCTTGCACCCGTGCGACGGCGAATCGCCTATCCATGGTCTTGGTCGCCACGCGCCGTCGACGCTCGGTCAGCCAGAGCTCTTGACGGTTCCCGGGGCTGAGGAGTGGGCGGCCGTGGTCGACCCATTGGCGCAGTCCGTCGATCACCCAGTCGAACTCCGGAACGGCGAGCACGGTGCGACGCCTGGGAGAGCTGCCGCGACGTGATTTGGCGTAGCGAACGTGGACGGCGCCGAACGTGCCCCAGGCCGGCATCCGCGAGTTCGGACGCAGGTCGGCGAGATCGAGATAGCACAGCTCGCGGCGGCGTAAACCGAAGGCGTAGGCCGTCTTGATCATCTGTGCGTCGCGCAGCGCCGCGAACGCGCCTTTGTTCCTGGACCGAGCGAGAACATCGACGCGATCATCGAGGAAATCGAACAATGTTTCCAGTTCGTCGTAGGTGAACGGGCGACGCGCGGGCTTGCCCTCGTAGTCGACCAGATGCGCGGCGGTGTTGTAGTCGTGACAGACCTGCGATGGGATCCGTCCGAACCTGTTCTCGCATTGCGCGATCCAACCGTAGCGGCTATCGAGTAGGTAGTCGCAGAACATCCGCAACGACATGTGATAGCCGCGAATGGTCGACGGTGCTTTGCGTTCCGGGCCCGACATCAAAGCGGCCGTGAAGTCTTCGACATCGCCGGCAGTCCAGTCCCACGGAGGCGCCCCGGCGAACTCTGCGAACCGCCGCACCAACGCCAGCCGCGGCTCGATCGTGGCCTCAGCAGCGAGTAGCCGAGACGCCTGTTGACGACCCCACCCAGACAGCATCGCTTCGAAGACTGCGCTGGCCTCGTCCAGGTGAACCACGCCCGAGGCAAGAACCAAGTGCGCCGACCCCGGAACGCTCACAAGAGAACCTCCATCTATCGTCAACTTAGAGTTGTCAATGACAACCGCAAGTTACCACACCTGCGAGCGAAATCCGTCTACCAGGAGGAACACGAAAGTGGTTCAATGAAGCGCATCCGGCGCTGGTCCCATGCGCCAGATATACGCGTCAACTTCAGGTTGATTCGCGACCTTCGTGACCTAAGTGCAAGAGGTGTGTGGGACCAAGCCAGGCTGGAAAGCAACGATGCAGGTCAACAGGGGTGAGACGGTGGTGAGGGTGAAATCAGGGGTGAGTGGGTGGCTGCGGAAGAAGGGAAGCGTGATTGCGTCGTAAGGGATGGCTAGCATCCGGAAACATGGCTAAAGCAACGACGAAACATGCAGTGAAGCAGCGGGTTCTGGAGGCGCGGCGCGCCGAGAAGGCCGCACGGGAGGCGCGCGAGGCGGCCATTGTCGACGGTCTGTCGGAGTTTCTCGCCGAAGTTGACCGTGCGGCGGCGGTGGGGATGAAGCTCGAAGAGCAGGTAGCGGCGGCGCGCACGAAGGCCGCCGAACGTGTCGAGCGGATTGAACGGGAGACCGAGGAACGAATCGCCACGTTGACCGAGGCGGCGCGGGAGGAAACGGCGCGGTGTGAGCGGGCGGCCGGTGAGGCTGTGATGCGGCTACGGGGGCAGGGTGAGACGGTGGCGGCCATTGCGAGCCAGACGGGTCAGAGCCAGAACCGAGTGCGCGACTTGGGCAAGCTGGCGGTCGGCTCGCAGGACGCAGCTGAGGCGGCGGACCCTGACGGGGCGCAGGCAGGGCAGGCTGGGTCCATGCAGGACGGGGGAGCCGGCGCTGAGGATGCCGCGGTGGTGTCGGCCAGTGGAGTGGACGCAGGCACTGCTGGTGGAGAGCTCGGCGACAGGGAGGCGACCGACGCTGAGGAGCTGACGGTAGGCGCGGCCGCGAGCCTGAGCGCGTAGCGAGGCTTCGGCGGGTGGGCGCTTTGGCGCGGGAGTTGGCGGTTGATCCGGACCGCGACATGGCAGAGGTGGCAAGGTTTTTCAGCCGCGTGGTCGCAGGGCCGGGTCGCCAGGACTGCTGGCTGTGGACCGGTGCGATCGGTGATGACGGTTACGGTCGGTTCGCGATTCGCCGCGACGGCAGGCTGCGCATGGTGCGTCCACCGCGGTATGCCCTTGCGGTGGCCGCAGACGGTGCGGCACTCGATGGGTACGTGCGGGCGCTGCACGAGTGTGATGTGCCGATGTGTGTTCGTGTGATCACTGCCGACGAGTTGCGCGACGGGGTGCGGCCTCATGTGGTCGGTGGGACGCAGCGGGAGAACATGGAGAGGATGGCGCGGGCGCGGCGCGGCGGGGGATCGCCTGCGGTGATCGCGCGCCAGGCGGGTGTGAAGGCACGGCGGGAGCAGGCGCTGGCGTTGCGTGCGGCGGTGCGTTCCGGCTGGGACGGCGCGGCGGTGGAGGCTGCGCTGTTGGGCGGCCAGCCTCGTCTATGGTGAGCCTTCGGTAGTTCTAGTCCGCGCGATGGCCTGCGGGACTGGCCCGGGTGGGGCGGTCCCGCAGGCGGTGGCGCGGATGGGGCTAGTGGTCGGCGGTGGTGGCGATGAAGGCCTCGGCGTCGGTGAGGTAGTAGTCGGCGTGGCGGGTCTGGTCGGCGGTGGCGTCGTTGGCCAGGAGAACGGTGACGGCGTAGTCGCGGGCCGAGAGGGCGTATTGGCGGCGGCGGTGGGGGTCGTCGGCGGCAGCGACCGCGGCGTGGATGTCGGCTCGGGCGTAGGCCAGTGCTGCGGTGGTGGGGATGGGCATGATGGTTCTCCGTTTCGTGGTGTGACTTGGTGGTGCGCCGGTCGGCGCTGGGGTGCGGTCAACCGGGTGAGGGTGGGCGGTCAACCCCGAAGAGGCGGCGGCGGGTGGAGCAGGGTTTTCGGCCCGCGAGCGGCAGCGAGCTTGGTAGGGCCGAAAAGGTCACTCGGCCTGTGTAGGTCGACGTCGGTGTGGGTTGACCGGTCGGGCCCCCGGCCGGTTAGGCTGCGCCCCCTGCTGACGGTGTGAAGGTGAGGGGCTACGGATGCGCCCGCCGCGAGGCGGGCATCCGCGCCGCAGGCGCGCGGCCGAAGGGAACATGCGAATCGCGCAACAAACCCCGCAGTGAACCCGTTGTTGTGGCGGTGGCGGGCTCACAGCACGCGCGGGAGCTAGGTAGCGCTCTGTGAGGCCAGAATGGCGTGGCGCATGGCCGCTTTGGGGTCGACGGCGATATCGAGGGTGTAGACGATCAAGTCGGCAAGGCGCGGAGCGCGGCCGTCGATCTCGGCGGCTTCGGCGATGGCGAGTTCGCATGCGATGGCGGCCCGCACGTTGTCCCCGGCGAGGCAGTAGGCGCATCCGGCGATAGTCAGTGCCTCGACGCGGGCGCTGGATCGGAGTTGGCGCGCGAAGCGCGTCCATAGCGACGCACCGGCATCAGGGTCGTTCAGTAGGAGGGGGAGCATCGCGTCGCGCAACGCCGGGCTGGTGGTGATGATGATTGCGACGCGGCTGGCAAGGGTGCCGGTGGCCCGTCGGTGGCCGCTGAGGACGTTGGTGATGTATGTGAGGGTGTCGGGGACCGAGGGTGCGTGGTCGTCGCGGTTCACGGCGGGGTCGACGTGTTCGAATTCGCGCCGCAGAGCTTGGCGGGTATCGGAGTTGCTGTGGACGGGGTGTACGAGCCTGAGGGTCATGGTGTTCTCCGTTCGCGCGGGGTCGCGGATGTCAGCGAAGGCTCGCCAGGTGGTGGTTGAGGCGGGCGGCGACATCACGGGCGCGGGCATGGGGGTCGAGCGGATCGAAGTCGGTGCTGTAGGCGATCAGGCGGGGGCCGCTGGGCGTCCAGAGGTTCACGTCCCCCAGTTCGGTTGCGTAGAAGGGGTTATGAGCCTCGGTCCGCTGCTGGTGATGGGCGGGGGTGATCCCGTCGCGTTGGTAGGCGTGGATGCGGGCGGTGGTCAGCGGGAGGGCGATGGGGCGCCCGGGGGTGGCGGCGTGCTGTTCAGTCATCGGAACACTCCTTGGGTTGGGGGAGGGGGCTGGCAGTGCGGGCTGTCAGGTGGTGACGGTGGCGGGTTCGCCGGTCAGCGTTTCCACGACGAGTCCGACGAGATCGCGGGCGGCTGGTGGGGTGACGGCGTTGCCTGCCAGGCGGACTTGCTCTCGTCGGGTGCCGAGCATGCGGTAGTCGGTGGGGAAGTCCATCGCGGCGGTGATTTCGCGGGGCTCCAGCATCCGGAAGAACACGTCGTTGATGTCGATGTGCTGTGGCGGTGCGGGGGCGGGTCCGCTGGTGATCAGGCTGTGGCGCTCGACGGTGGTGACGGTGGGCAGGGCTTCGTTGGCAGGGGTGCTGCCGCCTTTGCCGTAGTAGCTCGTGATCAGGGGGCGGGGCTCGGTGGGGTTCCAGCGTCCGTGGAACACGTCGCCGCGTGTGACGGGGGTGTAGACCAGGCCGTGGTGGTTGCCGGATGCGGTGACCGTCGAGAGTGCTTCGGTGGTGCAGCGGGCATCGCTGGAGCCGCCGCGGAGTTCGGCGATGAAGGGCGCGAAGGCGATGCCGTCGTTCTCGCGGGTGGTTCGGGTGGCGATGGGTTGATCGACGGCGACAGCTTCGTTGCGCCAGGTGCCTCCGGTCGGGACCAGCAGCGCGGTCTCGCTGCGCGTGGTCATGGTGCGTGTCGGCTGGTCGACCGGGGCGGCGTTCTTGCCGTCGCGTCCTTCGACGGGTACCAGCATGGGCTGCCAGTAGCGCTGGATTCCGGCGGCGATGCGGGCCATGGTCTTGTCGGCCAGGGGGCGGGTGCGCTCACCGATGCGTGTGCCGGTCAGTGACCAGTCGATGATGTCGGCGGCCGGGCGGTAGGTCGGCTCGATCACCTGGTTGCGGCACGCGACGTTGGGGCAGCGGTAGACGTACTGGGCGCGGTACTTACCCCACGGTGCGCGGTCGGTGCGCTTGAAGCTCTGGACGGCGCGGACCGGTCCGCAGGCGGGGCACACCGCGTAGGGGGACACGATCCGCTTGACGTCGGGGCGGGGATCGCCTGCGCGGGTGAAGATCGCATAGAACCGGTCTCTCGACTGGGGGGCGCCGCGACCGAGCAGTTGCGCATGCATTGAGTTCAGGTAGACCATCTGGCCGACGTAGCCGATGGATTCCATTGCCATGCGCCACGCCTGGAAGGGCGGCCAGAACACCACGTTGACCACGTTCTCCACGATCACGGCGCGGTACATGTGGTACTCGGAGAAGCGCACGACATCCCACATGGTGGCGCGGGAGCGCTCGGCGGCGGCCTCGGGGAGAATCTCGCCGAACAGATCCGGTTGGGCGTCTTGACGTTTGCGGCCCTGGGCGATGCTGTGCTTGGTGCAGCTCGGGCTGGCCCACAGCAGATCAGTGGTGGGGAACAGACGCGGGTCAATCTGGGAGAGGTCGGCCTGAATGTGGTCGGTGTCAGGGTGATTGGCGCTGTGGGTTTCGATGGCCCTGTCCCAGTGGTTACTGGCGACCCTGGCCACGACGTTGTTGATCATCACAGCACCAGCCGTGGAGCCTCCAGCGCCGCAGTAGAGGTCGGTGATCGTCAGCATGGGGGGGTCCTCTCAACAATGGGTGATGGCTATAGCCTACCACAGAATGGATGGTGATAGCCATCCAATATGTGGGGCTTGTGGTTAGGTCAGCTGGTCAAATAGGTCGAGCTGAGCGTCGGCACCGAGGTCGAGAACGCGGCGCAGCAGGGCGTCGGCCTGTTCGTGCATCTCTGTGGTGCGGCGGTAATGCTCGCGGTCTTCCTCGTCCGTGGGGTGGTAGCGAGAGCATGGTCGGCTGTGTGCGTTGGGGGGCGTGCGGGCGTGGGGGCAGCGGCACCACTGCCATGTGCGGTGCTGCTCGGCTCGGGTCGCGGTCAGCAGGTCAGCTATCTGGCTGCGCAGCGCGGTTGGCAGGGCCTGTCCGAGTCGTTGAATCTGAGTGGCGGTGACCGTGGCACGCGGGGGGCCGGAGCCGGGGCGGGGGCTGATGAACTTTGATCCGACGGTCCAGTAGCTGGTCATCCAGTCGGGTGCGCCGTGAGGGGCGGTCGGGCCGCTGGCGCCGCCTGCGCGGGCCAGCAGGGATCGCAGTGCGCGTTCCTCGAGGAATGCGTCCAGGAGGGCACTGCCTGATGATCTGCCGACGAACGCCAGGAGGTGGCGTTGGTCGGGTGTCAGCGTGGGGCGCATGCGCACAGCCTGACGAGGCAGTGCCGGTGGGCGCTCATGCGGGCATCGCTGTTGCATCGGGTGCGGATACCGCAGGGTTGCCGGCGGCCTTGATGCGGTCGGGTCGGAAGCCGCTCCAGTGATCATCGCCGGCTACCACGACGGGGGCTTGCAGGTAGCCCAGGGCCATCACGTAGTCGCGGGCCTCGGCATCGACGCTGATGTCGACTTTCGCGTAGGTGATCCCCGCTTTGTCGAGCGCCTTGAAAGTCGCGGTGCACTGCACGCAGTTGGGCTTGGTGTACACGGTGAAGGTGGACATAACGCGCCTGCCTTTCTAAGTGGATGGCTATAGCCTACCATTAAAGCTAGGGCAAGTCAACGGGAAAACGGCCCTGAACTGGACCATTCGCGACACCTAAGGCCGCGACAGGCTCGACGCGAGCAGGCATGCGATGTCCGTGTCCTTCTTCTATCCAGGCGTAGTTCTACTGACGCGGGCACGGCTGAGGCCGGACGGATCGTAGGAAACAGCGGGAGGGGGCCCTGAGTGCATGACCGGCCAGTCCGGACATCGCGAACCTCGTGGGCCGCCGCAGGGGCCACCGCCTGCCGGCAGGTCGCGGTCTCTACATCCATCGTGATCAACAGATGATGGTCCAGGTTCCGACCTAAAACTGCCGGCCGGCCGGCAGCGTCTGTGAAATCGGTGGGATTCTGCAAGGCCGGTTATTTTTCGAAAGCGTTGGTAGGTGCTCCATCCCTAAGGTGTTTGCGGCCCGCCCCTGAGAGAGGGGCTAACTACGACGCATCCGTCGCCACAGTGCGGTGCGTATGCCGAGCCTCTCGGTCGTCCCAGCACAGAAAGCTCGAATACCTATATGAGGGTACAGATTTGATGTTCCCACGTGTTCTCGCCGTCGTGGCCAGCGCACTGCTGACACTATTGCTGGCCGGCTGCACAGGCGACTCTGCAACGCCCAGCAATGAGCGTGGCGTCCCGGCCGCGCCACGGCCATCGGGCCCTGCTGGACATTCCGTGGACACCGTGACCCTGCAATTTTGCGGCCACAACCTTGATCCCAGTTGCACGCCGGGCAGCTATGTCGGGCCGTTCGTGTCGCTGACCCCCAACGGCGGGCATTGGGACGCCAACGGTAACCCCGTCAACGGAGGCCCGGTCGGCGCTGACGGTTCCACCGGCAACAACCTCACCCAGGAGTACTGCGCCCGCAACCAAGACCCCGCCTGCCCGATCGGCACTTTCGTTGCACCCAACGCGATCAAGAATCCCGACGGAAGCCACACCTACGTCGTCTGTGAGGGCACCATCTGCACCAACCCCAACCACGGCGGCGGTGATCCACCAGGGTATTGGGACGCCAACGGTAACCCCCTCAACGGAGGCCCAGCCGGCGCTGACGGTTCCACCGGCAACAACCTCACCCACGACTACTGCGCCCGCAACCAAGACCCCGCCTGCCCGACCGGCACCTACGTCGCACCCAACGCGATCAAGAACCCCGACGGCACCAACAGCTACGTCGTCTGCGACGGCACCATCTGCACCAACCCCAACCACGGCGGCGGCGACGACTGTGACGGCACCATCTGCACCAACCCCAACCACGGCGGCGGCGATACACCCGACACTGACACCACTCCCGGCGACGACTCCATCGACACCGACGAACCCAGCGATGCCGGCACAAATGACACCGGAGACACCGACCCGCCACCTGATTCCGACGATGGCCCCGCATTCGACGACACCCCGGAAAGCTCCAACGACGATGGTGTCATCGACGACACACCACCGGATTTCGACGACAGCACCGACACCGGCAGCTTCGACGACGGAAACTAGATGCGTGTGACGTGCTCGCGCAACGAGCAGCCTATTCGCTAGGCGCTATGCCCCTGCAGACAGAGTGCGGTAGCTGGTCGGGCTCATACCGACGCGTCGCTTGAACGTGGTGGAGAAGTGGCTTGGCGTGGAGAATCCCAGTGCAGCGGCGATCTCGGTGATGGTTACCGAACTCGCCGATAGCATCTCCCGTGCTCGCGCGATGCGTTGCTCGATTAGATACTGGTGCGGGGTTGTACCGAAGGCGGCTGTGAATGCTGGCAGGAACGTACTCGGTGTCATGTCCACGAGGTTGGCCAACCTGTTCAGATCGATACGATGGTCCAGTTCGGTGTGCAGGTAGTCGATAACGATCTGCTGATCGTGGATTTCCATGCTGCGTTTGGGTTGGGCGAGACGCCGACGTACATCGGTCGCGGGGTACAGGTCGGCTATGTGCATCTGCATCGTCTGGGCCAGCGACTGCCGGAACAGCTGTGCTGCTGCACCCTCTTGAAGGGCCTGGCTGGCTAGGCGGTCCACCAGGCGGTGCAGCAGCGTGTCCGCGTGGCCGACACGAGGGTTGACATCCCTTCCTCCGAAAATAGCTGTGGGGACGGTGATTTCGCAGAATCCAACTGTAGACCCACGTGCCAGCGCGGCGTAGCGCCGCTCGGCCGGGATCACCCACACGTCGCCCACACGCGGAAGGCAGGGGCCCGACGGCCCGTCCTCGAACTCGATTTCCATCGACGCAAGATCCCCGCGGCGGTGCACGACGAACACGTGGTGAGGTTCCTGGAAGCACCAGTCGGTGGGCGCAGTCACCCGTTCGGCGACGAACCGGAAGTCCAGCCCTTGAACTGCAGGGTGCGCGCCGACACCACACTGCGATCAGAGCGCTTGCGGTGCCCATCCCAAACCTGCGTCCGTCCTGAACCGCGCATTTCGAAAGTCTCCAGTTTTTCGAAGCAACCTGGCGATTAGGCCACGATAGCGGCCCCCGCCGCAGGTCGATCCGCGGTCTCGGATGATCGCAGGTCGGCTTCCCGGATTCACCTATCTGGCCAGTGCCTACGGCTAGAGGCTGAGGCCGTGGCTGGGCGGAGCGAGAGACTTGGCCCACCGGCGTTCTTGGTCAGTGACCTGTTCTGTTGAGCGAGGTTCTACGGTGTCCAGCAGCAGCGCTGTGAGGCGGCCGTACTGCCCGGTGCTGTGCCCGTGGTAGCGGGCGCCGATGAACTCTTCCCGACGTGCGAGGAGCTGCACGCCATCGAGGGCGTAGCCGTATTTGCGGCATACGGTGGCCATCAGCATGGTTTGGCTGCGCGTGTTGCCTTCACGAAAGGGATGGACCTGATCGAGTTGCCCCCAGTGCCGGGCTATCGTCGGGATAAACGATTGTGGGGCAAGGTTTGCGGGGTCACTCAATGCGTGCTGGAGTTGGGCAAACACAGCAGTGGCCTGCTCCTCTACGAGACGCCCCGCTGGGTAGCGGTAGGTGACCCATGGAGCGGACCGGTCGTCGGGGGCGAAATTGACGACATCGCGCCACTGCTTTGCCATCGCGTTCTCCGGAACAACTCGCGTTGTTCCGGCCCACGCGTACACGTCCTGGAAGATGCGGTGGTGCACGCGGCGGTAGTAATCGAGGTCGACGGTCTCGGGAAGCGCGGAGTGGTCATCGAGGATGATGCCGCGCATGCGCGGCGCGACGGCATGCGCTTCGGCAACCGCTAGGTCGGGGTAGCTCTTGATGCCGAATTTGTTCTTGAGCACGCCTGGCGCATCAGGCCAGAAGTAGCTATCCCACGTGTCGTAGGACGTCACCTGTCCCTGAATCCCGGCTGTGTGAAGCGCGCGACCACCTCAGCGGCGGCCTGGTCTTCGTTGAGTTCACCACGGTCCATGCGGGCCAGGAGGTCGCGAACAGAGTCGCTGTCGGGGAACCCGGCGAGGCCGGCGGCGGCGATGGCCAGAGATGATGCTTCCTCTGGGGTGTAGGTCACCGGTCGGCGCTGGAGCTGGCTCATGAGAGGCATTGTAGTTTCTTTCGTTCGATGGGTTGCGTCAACGGAAAACGTGGGGTGCAGGTTCTGCGAGGCAGTCCACCCTGGAGTAGGCGGGGTATCGAGGCGACCCTTAGCCCGGCCTACCTTCCAGAAGTGAGCCCAGCAGCGGCATGGGTCGCCGCCCCCATGCCCGCTGGCGTGAGCGTGTAGGCGATAGGTACGTCGCAGTGGTCCTCGTTGAGGCTGTAGGCGATCGGGGAGTCAACAGAAGCGCTGGAGTTCATGCGGGGCATCACCTCTCGTGTAGGAGATAGGGCTCACCGCCATAAGTGGCGGCTGTCTATAGCCTATCAGCAATGGTAGGCTATAGACACCCTCACGGAGAGTTTGCCTACGAATGAATGTCTGTGCCACAACAGAATTGGAACTGTCCGGCCTACACGGTTCGCGTCCACCGTCGGTAGTGGTGTCCTACGGCCTCGGCCTCGATTCAACGT